>JARFQW010000197.1 GCA_029287575.1 Gammaproteobacteria bacterium
TTCCAACCGCATTCGCGGGGCGGTTCTGGCGTTGCGGGATGTCACCGAGGCCCGCACGGCCACCGAGCAGGCTGAACACCACGCGTCCCACGATCCGCTGACCGGGCTGGTCAATCGCAGGGAGTTCGAGCGGCGCCTGCAGCGCGCCGTGGAGAGTGCCTCCCAGCGCCGTACTTCGCATGCGCTTTGCTATCTGGATCTGGACGATTTCAAGGTCATCAACGATACCGCCGGACATTCCGCCGGCGACGAAGCCTTGAGCCAGGTGGCCGAGGTCATTACCGGGCGGCTGCGTTCACGCGATACGCTCGCCCGCCTCGGAGGAGACGAGTTCGGGCTGTTGCTCGAGGACTGTGACGCGAAGCATGCCTGGGAGGTGTGCACCGGTCTCGTCGGCCACTTCAAGGAAAGTCAGTTTTCCTGGCAGGGCCGGGATTTCAGCCTCGGCCTGAGTATCGGGATCACGGCAATCCACGAAGGCTGCGACAGCCCTTCGGCCTTGCTCACCGAAGCAGACCAGGCGTGCTATCGCGCCAAGTACCTGGGCCGCGGTCGGGTGCAGATTTTCACGCCCGGGGAGACGAGCCAGCAGGCGCCGATCGAACCGCGCATGACCGCGACCGAACTCGAGGAGTCCCTGAGCCTGGGCCGGGTCGAGTTGCACTGGCAGCCCGTGGAGGCGGGCCTGGGCTCAGGACAGGTGCTCTACCGGGAAATTCTTTGTCGCATCGCGTCTTCCGACGGGACCCTCCTGGGACCCGACGACTTCATGCCGGTCGCGCGCAGGAACGGTCTCTTGCCGGCGCTGGATTGCCTGGTCATGCAATGCGGTCTTTCGCGGGCCGAAATGCACGCCGATGACGTATCCATCGGCTTTAACGTCGGCCGTGAGAGCTTCAGGGACGAAGAGTCCCGCCGGGACATACTCAGACTCGTGGCTGAATCGGGTTTCCCCGCAAACAGAGTCTGGTTCGAGCTCATGGAGCCCGACGTGGCCGTCGCCATGACGGACGCCAAGCGTTTTGTCGAGCCGCTCGTCTCGGCTGGCTGCCGGATCGTCCTGGATGGTGTTTCCGGGGGGCTGGGGACTTTGCAGATCGTCGAGGCCCTGCCCATCGCCGCCATCAAGGCCGGCCGGCCCCTGGTAGGCAGCCGGGAGGGGGCCCCGGCCACAACCGGAATCATGGTCGCCCTCCTCGACATGTGCCGGGCCATGGACCTGATTCTCATCGGCAAGGATGTGGTCCACGGAGATCAGGCCACGCGACTTGCTCACATGGGCGTGAGCTATCTCCAGGGCGGCGCCGTGGCCGAACCTGTCGTGATGCCCTAGCGCTGAGATTCGATCGCCGGCCCCGGTCATCGCGGCGGCGCTCGGACTACGGTCGGCTGCCTCCATGGGGCAGGGCGAGCCACAAGTCGCGTCGGCGGGATTCGCTATCAGCCCGATCCACGCGCAGAACCACCACCGAGCCCCGCCGATTCCTGACCGCGTTCGCGACCGCCGTGGCGGCGCCCACAGGATCCCCGTAGACCGTGCACTCGATGTCGAACGCGGCGGCGGCGGCTTCGATGTTCAGGCCCGTGGGCGTCAGCCAGAGGCGTTCGAATCCTTGCAGGTGCTGGTGGGGGAGCAGGCCGAAGATGCCGCCGCCACCGTTGTCGATGACAAACGCGACGACCGGCCGGTCGCGCAGCAGATGCAGCGCGTTGAGATCGTGAAACAGCGCGAGATCTCCCAGCAGAGCCACCCCGGCCTGATTTGCTGCGTCGATCAGTCCGGCGGCCGTGGACAGGTTGCCGTCAATGCCGCTGACACCCCTGTTGCCGCGGATCCGCGGGCCCATCTCGCGGACCGCCGCGAATGCGTCCACATCCCGGATGACCATCGAGTTGCCGGCGAATACGGGGGTGTTCTCGGGCAACAGGGCGAACAGCTCCGCTATGGCCCTGGCCTCGGCTGGCATGGCGCCGGGCTTCTTCAGTGCCTGCCGGGCCGCCAACTCGGCCTCGCGCAGCGTCCCGAGCAGGCCCGGCCCCGGAGCCAGGCGATGGGCCAGCACATCCAGGGTCGCATTCAGTCCGCCAGCGAGGATACAGGCCGCGGTCCGGCCGGGATCGGGCCAGTCGGCCCGGTTTGTAAGGATCATTCGGAAAGCGGTCCGGCCTGCCCATTCACTGGTCGTACGCGACACGGGGGCTCCGCCGATCTCTATGGACCAGTCCGCCGGCGTGATCTTTCTGGCCCGCAGGGCCAGTTCACCGGCAACCAGGCGCGAGGCGTCGCCATCGCCGAATCGGAGCCCGGAGAGCACGTCGGCCAGGATAGGGACGTCCAGTGCTTCGGCCAGCGCGGCAATGCGCTCCGGGAGTCCCTCCACAGGAGGAAGCCGTCCGCACACAATCATGCCCCGGCCGCCAGGTGCCAGGCCCTCGGGGAGGATGGCGGCCCCATTGGAAGGCACACGAATCGGCGCCACGGTCGGTGCCCACGCCGGGAGCGGGGCTGACGGTGGCCGGGGATCGCGGATGGCGAGATTGACGTGCACGGGTCCGGGTTGCGGATAGCAGGCGATCAGCGCCGCGCGCCGTCCTTCGTCGAGGGCTTCAGAAGCCGTCATGTCCGCGGCCACGGAGAATACCCCACGGGCATGGCTGGCCAGAATACTGTCCTGGTGGGTGGCCTGATTGGCCCCGCAGCCGACCAGTTCGGGGGGGCGATCGGCGGAAACCGCCAGTATGGGGACCCCGTCTTCCGCGGCTTCGATGAACGCTGGTAGCCAGTGAGCCGGAGCAGAGCCGGACGTGGCAATCAAGATGGCTGGGCGGCCGGCGTGGCGTGCCACGCCCAGGGCGAAAAATGCGGCACTGCGCTCATCGACCAGCACCGTGACGGCAAACGCGTCGCAGGCGCTGGCGGCCATCGCCAGCGGAGTGGATCGGGATCCGGGAGAGAGCACGACATGGGTGGCGCCGGTTGCAGACAGGCCGTCCAGCAAGGCGGTGGCGACCGCGGTTGGGGCCCCGCCGCGCTGATCAGGCAAGGGCCAGGACCTCGAGCATGGGGGCCAGCTTCCAGCCGGTCTCGCCCAGCTCCCAATCGGGATCCGAGCTCGAAACGATGCCGGCCCCCGCATACAGTTCCGCCTTGGTGCCCCGGCATTCAGCGCAGCGCAGGAGAACCCAGACGGTCCCTTCTCCGGCGGGCGACACCCAGCCTGCTCCTCCCGTGTACCAGCCGCGGCGGGCTTCGCCCTGTTGCGCCAGCCAGGCCAAAGCCTCCCGACGCGGTGTCCCGCCGACTGCCGGTGTGGGATGCAGCCCGGCAACGAGGTCCAGAACATGAAGATTGTTCGGGCGGGTCCCGCGGACGCGGGTCCAGAGGTGCTGGACACTCGGCAACCGCAAGAGCTCCGGTTCCGGCGGCCCCACGGCGCTGACCCCATGCCGGGCCAGTTCGCGGCGGATTTCGCGCACTACGACGTCGTGCTCCCGGCGTGACTTGGCATCTGCCAGCAGCGTCCTTCCCAGACCCCTGTCCGCCTCACGCTCCGGAGCTCTCGGCGCGGATCCGGCAAGCCCGTCGGCTATGACCGCATTCCCCGTAACGCTGACGAGCCGTTCCGGCGAAATCGACACAAAACTCGTTCCGCCATGGTGAACGAGCACCTGGGCGCACGCGGGATAATCACCGGCCACCGCCGCCAGCGCCTGACCGAGCCGGGGACGCCGGTAGAGCTGAACGGCCAGTTTTCTGGTGAGGACGACCTTTTCCAGTTCGCCCGCGTCGATACTGTCCAGCGCACCGCGCACGCGCTCAATCCAGGTGTCGCCGGCGTGGTTCCGGTCCACCCGCACGGGCCGTCTGCCCGCGCTTTGCGGCGGGCCGAGGCTCTCTGCCAGTGCGTGGGCGGCGGCGAGACAGGCATCGATCGCGCTCCTGGCGGAGTCCTCGGGAGCGATATTGAGGGTCAGGGTGGCCCGGCCGTCGCGGCGTTTGTACAGCAGCCGGGGCACGCGCAGCAGGCTGTTCGGGAGTGAGCCGGACGGGTCGTCGGGGTGGAACGCGTACCCGAAGAATGCCTGCCTTCCCGACATCAGCCCCCTGACGAGCATCTCTTCGTCCCACAGCCCTGCCAGCCCTCGCGCGCGGCTGGCCAGCCGCGACAGGCGCCCTGGCCCCGACGCGGTCCACTCGCCGGCCGCACTCAGGCCGATCGTGTACTCGCCGGCCGCCGGCACGGCGGTATACAGACAGTCATCGGGCGTTTCGGAAAGGACCGGAATGCCGGGTGTCGCCGGCAGGGTCAGGCTGAGGAATCGGCGGGTATCGCGGAGCGCAAGGATCCGGGAAAGGGGGGTAATCAGGGAATCGGCGAACCCGCTCGCCCAGGGGGATACGTTGCTTTGAGGATCCACTAGCTCTGCCATCGCGTGGGCCGGCCGTAGTCTAGCACGCAGCCGGAGTCGGCCGCTGCGGGTGAACCGGCCATGGCGGCTTGAGTACAATCCGCTTTTCATCAAGAACGGAGCCCACCATGGACTGGACGCCTGCCGGTGATTTCGAACTCGAGGATGTCGTCTATGAACAAGCCGACGGCATTGCTCGTATCGTGATCAATCGCCCCCAAGTCCACAACGCCTTCCGTCCGGAAACCGTGATGGAACTCAGCCGGGCGTTTGCGCACGCCCACTTCGACCCGGATGTCGGTGTCATCATCTTGACGGGGGCCGGAGACCAGGCATTTTGCTCGGGCGGGGACCAGCGGGTGCGAGGTGAGCACGGCGGTTACGCGGATTCCAAGGGCGTGAATCATCTGAACGTCCTCGATCTGCAGATGCAGATCCGCCGCCTGCCGAAGCCGGTGGTTGCCAGCGTCGCCGGCTGGGCCATCGGCGGTGGTCACGTCCTGCATCTGGTCTGCGATCTGACCATCGCCGCGGAGAATGCGCGCTTCGGGCAGACCGGACCCAAGGTCGGCAGTTTCGACGCCGGCCTCGGCGCGGGTCTGCTGGCACGCACCGTGGGGCTAAAGAAGGCCAAGGAGATCTGGTTTCTCTGTCGACAGTACGACGCCCGCCAGGCCCTGGACATGGGGCTGGTGAATACCGTCGTGCCCGTGGCCGAGCTGGAACAGGAAACGGTTGCCTGGTGCAGGCGCATGCTGGAAATGAGCCCGACCGCGCTGCGGGCGCTGAAGGCCGCGTTCAACGCGGACACGGACGGGCTGGCCGGTATTCAGGAACTGGCGGGCAATACGACGGCGCTGTTCTACATGAGCGAAGAGGCCCGGGAGGGCAGGGACGCCTTTCTGGATAAACGGCCCCCGGATTTCCGCAAGTTTCCCCGCCGCCCCTAGAATCGGACGTTCGCCATGGTGCGTCACTGGCTGCTGGCTGCCCGCCCCAAGACCCTGCCGGTGGCGATTGCCCCGGTGCTCGTGGGGACCACGCTGGCATGGGCCGAAACCGGTCAGGCCAATGCGACCGTCACCCTGGTGATTCTGCTCGCCGCCACGCTGATCCAGATTGCCACCAACCTGCATAACGACGTGGCGGACCATGAGCGCGGCGGGGATCTGCCGGAGACCCGGCTGGGTCCGCCCAGGGCCACCGCCGAGGGTTGGCTGCAACCCGCCAGGGTGCGCGCGGCGGCCAGCCTGACGTTTGCAGCGGCCGGTGCTCTGGGTGTCTGGCTGATTCACGAGGGAGGATGGCCGATTGCGTTGATCGGATGCCTCTCCATCGCGGCGGGCTGGGCCTACAGCGGCGGGCCGCGGCCGATTTCCTACACCAGTCTGGGCGAGTTGTTCGTCTGGCTGTTTTTCGGGGTCATCGCGGTCGGCGGCACGTACTTCCTGCAGACGGGCACGCTGACTTCGGGGGCTGTCATCGCCGGGGCTGCGCTTGGAATGCCCGCGGCGGCCGTGCTTGTGGTGAACAACTACCGGGACCTGGAGAATGACAGGCTCGTGGGCCGATGTACGTTTGCCGTGCGCTTCGGCCGGGCGGCAAGCCGGGCCCAGTATGCGCTCCTGATGCTCGCGCCCTTCGTCCTGCTGCCGCTGCTCGAGTCGGTCCGGCCGGGTTGGTGGCTCTTGCCCGTGGCCGGTCTGCCGTTCGCAGTGCAACTCGTGGCTCGATTCGCCCGGACTCCGCCGGGGCCTGCTTTCAACTCACTGCTGGCAGCAACAGCAAGGTTTCATCTCGTTTTTGGCGTGCTGCTGTGCCTGGCCCTGGTGGCCGCCGCCGGCCGATTCTCGTGAGGCGTCCGGCCAGTCTGCCGCTGCCCTCGTCGCGCGGATTTCGCGTAGCCGGTCATGCCGGATCTCGGGCAGGATGACCACGACGCCCGGGGACCACAACCAGCCCGTCGGCGAGGCGCCCATCACCGCCTGCCGACAGGTCCCTTATTCCCTCGACCTCCGGGCCCCATGGGTCGATGCCCGCGGCCGGACTACGGCGAGGCAAGGCTGGATCGTCGAGATCCGCGCCGGCGGTCTTCGCGGTTTCGGCGATTGCGCACCGCTGGTCTCGGCTGGCACCGAAGCGCCCGAGCATGCTCAGGCCGCCCTCGGGGCCGTGTTGCCCCGGATGGAGGGCGTCGGTCCGGCCGAGGCTCTCGCGCGGCTGCCGGGGCCACCGGGCCCTGCGCCGGCGGCCCGCTGCGCGATCGAGACTGCGCTGCTGGATCTGTTGTCCCAGGCTGCGGGGAAACCGCTTTGCGCTTTCCTGGCGGGCGAGGCCGCGTTCAGGGAGCAGGTGGAGGTCAACGGTGTGCTGGGCTCGGTGGAGACCGCGCTGGCCCGTCTGCCGGAAGTCATCGCCGCCGGCTACCGGGTGGCGAAACTCAAGCTCGGCACAGGGGCGTGGACATCGGAGCGGCCGGCGCTCATGGCGCTGGTGGCGGCGCTGCCCCCCGGCATGCGCTTGCGCCTGGATGTGAATGGCGCCTGGAGCCCGGAGGAGGCGACGGCGATCATTCCCCAGCTCAATCGGTGGCCTGTCGAATCCGTCGAAGAACCGGCCGGTGGGGCAACCCGCGCAGAACTGGTCCGGCTCCAGCGGCTGGCGTCATTTCCGCTCGCGCTGGACGAGTCCCTGGCGGGCCGGTCCTTGGCGGATCCACCGGTTGGCAGACAGGTGCTCAAACCGATGGTTGTCGGGGGTCCGGCGGCTCTGGTCCGGTGCGCGGACTCGGACATCGAGTCGGTGGTCACGACCACGATAGACAGCGCCGTCGGCGCGTGGGCGGCGGCCCATGCCGCGGCCGCCGTGGCGGGGCGCTGTGGCTCCGGGCAATGCCCGGCCCATGGTCTGGCAACCAGCGACTGGCTGGCCGAGGACCTCGCGGAAGGACCCGTGCCGCAACGCGGGCGCCTCATGCTGCCCGGGGTTCCGGGGCTCGGCGTGGTTCCGGATCTGCGGTGCGGTTCCCGCGTGTCAGGGTAGGGGGCCGGAACCCGGGTCAGGCCTCGCGATCGGAACTGGCCTGCAAATGCGCTCTGACCATGCCGCTGACCGCCCGGCGGTCCAGTTTGCCCGTTTCCGCCACTGGCAGCGAGTGCGCGCGCAGGAAGTCCCGGGGCCGTTCGGCAGACGGCAGACGGGCCTGGCAGTGGGCTTCCAGGGCCGCGTCGGATACCGGCCCGACGATCACTGCCACCAGCCGCTGTCCCCAGCGGGGGTCGGGGAGACTTCCCACCGCGGCATCGGAGACCCCCCGCAAGGATCGCAGAACCGCCTCGACCCTGGCGGGATGCACATTGACGCCGCCCGTGACGATGACATCGTCCCCGCGGCCGGTGATGTGGAGCCGTCCGACGGCATCCGTAAACCCCAGGTCGCCGGTCTGGAAATCTCCGGCAAGCGGCGCCTCGCCCAGGTAGCCGTCCATCAGCATGTCGCCCGAGACCCGGATCGGCTCTGGCTGATTCGGACCGGCGCCAGCGCTGACCCGGGCATTGCCCACAGTCCTGCCGGCGAGTCCGGGCCGCCAGTGGGTGTCCACCGGTGCCAGTGTGATATGCGAGCAGGTCTCTGTCATGCCGTATGACACCCAGGCGGGCCATCCATCGGCCCGCAGCCGGTCGGCCATGGGTTCGGTGAGGGCCGCGCCACCGACCAGCACGGTCGCCAGCTCACCTGCCGGAAGGGCGTCCTCGAGCAAGGGCGCCAGCATGGCCGGAACAACCGAAATTCTGTTGATGCGCGCCGCCGCCACGGTCGAAGCGAACGCTTCGGCGTTCCATGTTTCGTCTACCCGCAGAGCTCCCGCACAAGCCAGCGTCCGGGCCACGACCATGAGGCCGGCTATGCGATCGGGTGCGAGCGCCAGCAGCCAGCGGTCGCCACGGCTCAGCCCGAGGGCCTCCACGGAAGCCGCGACCGAAGCTGCGATAGCGTTGCCCGACAGGACCGCCAGCCTGGGCCTGCCCGAGGTTCCGCTCGTGGCAACGATCCATGCGGAAGCGCCTCCTCTGACAGGGCCACAGGCAATTCCTCCGCCGAGGGCTTGCCGCCAGTTCACGGCATGGGAGGCCCAGCCGGGGTTGGCCGCAACGCTCTCGCGAGCTGTTCCGATGACGATGCCGGGACCCGCGGGAAGCCCGAAGCCCGCGCGGGCGACGGGGTCCAGCGGCAAGGGCAGGGCGGGCCGACCCAACCAGTCGGCTAGCAGGACGTTCATGACGAGCTCGATGCGGCTGCCGGCGGCGATGGCCAGGGGCGCTGGTGCCCTTGTGCCCGGCGCATCGGCCCGGCCGCTCGGCGGCGTCGGGATGTCGGCTGCTGCCGCGGACAGGGCCCGGCGCAGCCCGCCGTAGGTCAGTTCAACTGCCCGGCCGGCCTGTCCGGTGAACTCGCCCGGGAGGTCGAGCAAAGCCGGTGCGGAGTCCGGGGCTCTGCAGATCCACGCCGTCAGGGCATTCACGGCCGGGTGGCGATATGGATACAGGCAATCCCGAAGCTGACGTTGCGGTACCGCACGCCCTGGAAACCGGCAGCCTCCAATATGCCCTTGAAGGCTTCCTGGTCGGGGAACCGCCGGATGGATTCGATGAGGTACTGGTAGGCCTCGGGATCCCGGGCGATGGCCGCGCCGAGCCGGGGAATTACCCACCGGTTGTACTGCTCGTAAACCGGCCGCAGCGCGCCCAGGGGACGGGAGAACTCCAGGCAGAAGAACCGCCCGCCGGGCTTAAGGACCCGCAGAATGTCCGCGAGCGCGGCATCCAGGCTGGTGACATTGCGAATCCCGAACGCAATCGTGAGCGCATCCGCCGAAGCGTCCGGCAGCGGCAGGGCCTCGGCGGTTCCGGCAACCCAGCGGATGCGGTGATCCCGGGTCTCCCGGCCCACGCGCATCATCGCGTCGCTTGGATCGACGACGATAACCCGCCGGCCTTGACCCGCAAGTTTGTGGGCTACATCGCCGGTGCCGCCGGCCAGGTCCACCAGCACCTGATCCGGCCTCGGATCCACCGCCCACGCAAGGGTGCGCTTCCATATCCGGTGTATGCCGAAACTCATCAGGTCGTTCATGAGGTCATAGCGGCGCGCCACGCGTCGGAACACGCCACGGATCAGCGTTTCCCGCTCCGCAGCGGTGACCTCACGTTCGCCGAAAGATTCTGACAGTCTGTCCATCGGGGCTCCCGGAACTGGCGCGTGTAACATACGGAAGTACGGGCCTTCCGGGCAAACAACCGGCGGCACGACGCCTCGGCAGCGTCCCGGTGTTCGGAATCCGCGGGCCGGGCAGACGCGAAGGGAGGGACATGAAGACCACCATGTACTACGACGGCAGCTGCCCGGCCTGCATGCGGGGTGTGAACCACTTCAGACGCCTCGACTGGGCCGGCCGACTCGGCTGGGTGGACCTGACCGATCCGACAGTGGACCTCGCCGAGCACGGCCTGGAGTTTGCCCAGGCCATGGACATTCTCCACGTACGCGGCCGGGACGGGGTCCTGCGCACCGGGGGCCATGCATTCGTATCGCTGTGGTCAGAGCTTCCCGGCTATCGCTGGCTGGGGACGATCATCAGCGGCACGGGCCTCGTCGGCCTGTTTGACGCCGCCTACCGGCGCCTGGCCCGCGGTCGTTATGCCCGCCGCTGTGAGGCGGGTGTCTGCCGCCCCGGCGAAGGGGTCTGATCGTGCGCGTAGCCATAATCGGCGGCACCGGCTTTGTCGGCAGTTATCTTGTCGACGAGCTCATCGCCCGCGGCCACAAACCGGTGGTGCTCGTTCGGCCCGGCAGCGAGTCGAAGGTATCCCAGGCGAGGCACTGCGAACTGGTACCCGGCGACGTCAGCGACGAGGCGGCCATTCGCCGTTGTCTGCGGGGGGCGGAGGCGGCGATCTACAACATCGGCATACTGCGCGAGATGCCGGCGCAGGGCGTCACCTTCAAGGCCCTGCAGGAGGACGCGGCGGTCCGGGTCATCGATCTGGCCAAGGCGGAGAACGTGCGCCGGTTCATTTTGATGAGCGCGAATGGGGTGCGTGCTGACGGAACGCCTTACCAACGCACCAAGGCGGCCGCGGAAGCCCATCTGAGACAGTCGGGTCTGGACTGGACCATTTTTCGCCCTTCACTTGTTTTCGGTGACCCTCGCGGGCGCCTCGAGTTTTGCACGCAGATGCGTGACGATGTCATTGACAAGCCCTTACCCGTACCGTTGTTCCACGAGGGCGCCTCACCCCGGGGAGCGGGTACGTTCGAGATGGCACCTGTCCATGTTCGTGACGTTGCGAGCGCCTTCGTTGCGGCTCTGGGCGAGCCCGCCACTGTCGGCCAGACCTACGTACTCTGCGGTCCGGAGTCCCTCCCCTGGAAGGAGATTCTTGCGCGGATTGCCCAGGCCTGCGGTAAGCGCAAGCTGATGCTGCCGGCCCCGGCGGCACCGGTGCGGCTGCTTGGATCTCTTCTGGACCGATTCGCATGGTTTCCGCTGACCCGCGACCAGCTGAACATGCTGCTGGAGGGCAACACCGGCGATTCGAGCGCCGTATTCAAGCTGCTGTCGATCGAGCCACGCCGCTTTTCCCAGGAGCAGCTGGCGTATCTCCAGTCGGACCCGGCAGGGCGCGGATGACGTCGCGGGGCCGTGCCCTGGTGTTTGGCGCCAGTGGATATGTGGGCAGCAGCCTGGTACCCGAATTGCAGCGTCGCGGCTACTCGGTAAGGGCCGCGGCGCCCAGCCGTGAATCCCTCGAGCGGCGCGGCTGGCATGACGTCGATTGCATCGCCGCCGATGCCATGGATTTTGAATCACTGGGGCCCGCGATGGATGACGTCGAGGTCGCCTACTACCTCGTGCATTCCGCGGGGGACAGGCACGCCGACCCCCGTGCCGAGCTGGCATGTGCCGGAAATTTTGCCCGGGCCGCTGCCGACGCCGGCGTGAGCCGTATCGTGTACCTGGGCCGCCTGATCCCCGAAGATGCCCGGGCAGTCCACCTCGTGTCCCGGAAGGAAACCGGGGACCGGCTCCGTCGGGGCCCCGTGCCGGTGACCGAGATTCGTGCCGGCGTGATCGTGGGCCCGGGTTCCGCGGCTTTCGAAGTGGTCCGCGATCTGGTCAATCATCTGCCGGTCATGCTGACGCCGCGATGGGTCCGTTCCCG
>JARFQW010000068.1 GCA_029287575.1 Gammaproteobacteria bacterium
CGAACCCATTTTCGACGTGCCGACGAGGAATCGTCCATCGTCGATGACGGCCTGTCCCAGCCGCTCGTTCAGCGCATTGAGCTGGCTCTCGTCGAGGCCACCCGGATTGAAACGGCAGGACACGATGTTTAATTGCGGATCGTTAAGGAGTTCGAGTTCCGGGGTCCGGCGTACCACATCGGCAAAATGCTGCGCGATGTCGAGGCAGTGCTCCACGATGCGGCGATGGCCGGCGCGCCCGTAGGCCTTCAGGGTCGCCCAAACGGCAAAGCTGCGTGCCCGGCGTGAACTCTCGGGGCCGACGGCGCCGTAGGTGGGCCGGGCCTGGTTCTCTACCGGGAGATAGTCGGCGGAATAGCGAAACGCCCGCGCCATCAGCCCGTAGTCACGCACGAAGGCGTAGCCGGAGTCGTAGGGCACATTCAGCCACTTGTGACCGTCCACGGTTGCCGAGTCCGCCCGCTCGATCCCTTCGACCAGGTGAGCCGTGCGCGGAGAGACCGCCGCGAACAGACCAAAGGCGCCGTCCACATGCACCCAGGTGTTGTGCTGCCTGGCGATGTCCACCATGGCGGAGACCGGGTCGAACTCGCCCGCGTTCACTTCCCCCGCGTTGACCACGACGAGGGCCGGGGCTCCATCGAGAGCATCCAGGCCTTTTTCAAAGGCATGGAGGTCGAGGCGGCCGAAATCGTCGCGCTGGAACCGCTGCACGTGCCCGCGGCCGACGCCCTGGGTAGCCAGGACTTTCAGTGTGCTCGCATGCACGAATCCCGAGGTCAGGACCGGCATCTGCGGCATGCCGGACAATCCGGTCTCCGAGACGTCCACACCGTGCTGCTCGCCCCACCACTGGCGGGCCGCGGCCAGGCACACGAAGTTCGCCATCGTTGCCCCGGTGACCATGACCCCCGACCACGACGACGGGAGACCAAACAGCGTCTTGAGCCAGTCGAGCGCCTGGCGCTCCATCTCGACGCCAGCGGGCGAGAGCACCCAGGTATACGTGATGGCATCGAAGGCGGTGGCCAGCAGGTCGGCGGCGAGCGCTGCCGGCGTGCAGCCGCCGATCACGAAATGATAAGCCCTCGGTCCGGCGGTGTTGCCGCCGGCCACCTCATTGAGTCTGAGCAGTTCCTCGATGGCTTCCGGCGCACCGCATCCGCTCTCCGGCAATGGGACGTGAAACCCGGCCAGTTCGGCCTCCGCGCCGGGCTGTAATGCCAATCGGTCGTCCGTGCTGCGTATCACCCGGGCGAGGGCTTCCTGGAGCGGCTGGATCAGGCTTTCGAGTTCGTCACGAAGGGTCTGCCCCGGGTCCTTTGCGCTCACGTCCCGAATCTCCTTTGCGAATCACCTGCGAATCACCGTCACAGTGTAGTGGGTGTCGGGTCGCGTCAGGATCAGCGCGTGGCCAACGGGGGGCTCCGGGCTGCCGGTACGATGCCCGCATCTCAGTCGATTCGATACCTGGCCCCGCCTTCCCCGACGGCCAGTGCCCGGGCGGCTGGCGCGGCTTGCTCTTCCTCGTCGTCCCTCGAAGCGCCCTTGCAGCCCCTTGCCGGAACCATTGTCAGTCCAACAGCTTAAGGACCCATCAGTCCGCGCATCATCCTGACTCCCACAGGAACGATCTGCGTGGGAGCATGCCATCGGCGAAAGCCGGCGACACCAAGGTTCCATCTGGGATTATCGGCCGGGACGCGGCCCTATTGTCCCTGGCTTGCCGTAGCGTCCTCATCTCGCGCCGGCGCAGATTTCGGTCACTGGCATGACCAGCACCGGCAGAGAAAAAACGGGCGGGGAAAGAAGACTTCCCCGCCCGTCACCGTTCTCATGACTGTCTTCAGAACACCGAAGCCCCGGCAGACAGCCAGATGCGATGGCTAGTCCCTGAACTTCATGACCTGCAGCAGCGAGCTGCTCAGGACTTCACGGTACTCGGCGCGATTGCCGCTTTCCTTCTGCATGTCCGACAGACTCTTGGACTGCCATTCCATGTACTCCTTGCGGCGCTGCTCCCCCTCGGCGCCGGAGGGAACGCTGTCGATGACGCGGATCAGGTAAAGGTCCGCTTCGTCGGAGCGCCCATAGACGTTGGACAGAACCATATAGTCCTTGATCCAGCCCTTGGACTTGGCAAATTCCAGGTTCTTGCGCCACTCGGTGGCCAGCCAGTTCGCATAGGTCAGACCGCCGCCGTCCTCAATGGAAATGCCGGTGACCTCCCAGTAGTCACCATCCACAAACGGCCACTCCTGGGCCAGAGCGCTGGCTGAAAAGACCATGGACGAGACCGCGAACACCACAACGGCGAGAGCCTTGGTAACAACTTTTCTCATTATTCCCCCCAAATGAACAGGCACGCATCGCGAATCGATGCCGGAGCAACATAGCACAACCGGCGGACAGGATCGGGCCGAGTTAACCGCTGCCCCGGGCCGTTCACACACCGGGAAAGATCGTTGGCAACGCAGGTGCACATGCGTCATTGTGAAGCTGCTTTTATTCAACGACTGATCCGTGTCGGCAGGTTTTTGCCGCAAGACGGATCTGTCTGGTCTACATATGGATCGAAGAACCACTCAATGCGGTGGTCGGCCAACGGGAGATGGATCCATGAAGCTCCGCTACAAGCTCACCCTGGGGATGCTGATCCTGTTCTTTCTGGCCACAGCTTCGCTGGCCTATGTGCTCAGCCACACGGCGGCATGTCCGCCGGCGCCGGCGGACTCGGGCGACGTCGATTCGGTGACGGCGGTGATCTATCGCTGCTATGGCCCACCGGACGTGCTCCGTCTCGAAGAAATCCAAAAGCCGGTGCCGGAGGATGATGAGGTCCTGGTTCGAATCCGGTCCGCCGGAGTGAACCCGCTGGACTGGCACTATATGCGGGGCGCGCCCTATGTCATGCGCCTGATGTCCGGCCTCGGCGCGCCGGAGGAGCCGCGCCTGGGCGTGGACTTCGCCGGCACCGTGGAGGCCGTAGGCCGAAACGCCTCCCGGTTCACGCCTGGCGACGAAGTGTTCGGCAGCAGAACCGGTGCCTTCGGCGAGTACGTCACCGTAAACGTCAACCGGGCCATCGTCCCAAAACCTGCCAGCATTACGTTCGAACAGGCGGCCGGCGTGGGGATCGCGGGCGTCACCGCTCTACAGGCGCTGCGTGATAAGGGACAGCTCAAGCCCGGCCAGAAGGTGCTCATCAACGGCGCATCCGGCGGCGTGGGTACCTTTGCCGTGCAGATCGCCAAGGCGATGGGCGCGGAGGTGACCGCGGTTTGCAGCACGCGAAACGTCGAAATGGTTCAGGCCATCGGCGCCGATTACGTGTTCGACTACACGCGCGAAAATTACACCGAGAGCGGGGAGCGCTACGACCTGATTGTCGACATGGTGGGCAACCACCCGCTGAGGGCGAACACGCGCGTGCTCAAGCCCGAAGGCCGGCTCGTGATCGTTGGCGGGCCGAAGGGCGACTGGCTCGCGCCGCTGATTCCGCCGGTCAAGGCCATGGTCTATGCGCCCTTCGTGGACCAGGAGATCCATACGTTGCTGGCCGAGCTTCGCCAGGAGGACCTGACCGTTCTGTCGGACCTCATGGCGGCGGGCAAGGTCGTGCCCATCGTCGACAGGAGCTTTGCCCTGGCCGAGATCCGCGAGGCCATCGAATACTCAGAGTCCGGACGGGCCCGGGGAAAAATCATCATTGACGTGGACTAGTCTCGGGCGGCCCGGGCGCCGGACGGCCCCGCTGCGGTTGCCCGGCAGCCTGGCCGGTAACCGAGTATCCGGGCCTGCCCATTACCTCGGGAGAGCGGGCCAGCTGCATGGCCTCATCAATAATTCCCTTGCGACACGCATGGAGTCTTTGCTGATGCCAGACTTGTTTTTGCCCTCGGCGGTTTTCCATAGCGCGTTGGCCATGTGATGGTGATCGGTCAGATAGAACAATCCGCCGTTGCCGATGACCACGAGTATCGAATGCACGAGCAGATAGTCTCTGAGATCTTCCTTCGATTTGGCGCTGTACCGGGCTACCTTGTCGTTGAGACGGTCGAGTGCCATCGCGTTTTGCGCCGGCTTCAGATCGCTGAACTTCACCTGACACAACATGCCGGCGGGCGTTTTTCTGTACCTTACGTGCGGCCCGACCCGGGAAATAACCAGGGATAAACAGAATCAGCCCATGAACACCGATTTTCGCAATCGCTACCTCAGCTATGAAGAGCTCACCGCGACACTCCAGTCCTGGGTTACGCAATACCCGGACCTGGCCCGGCTGCAGTCCATCGGCCAAACTGATGAGGGCCGCGAACTCTGGGTCCTGACCGTCGGTCCCCGACCGGACGAAATCCGGCCAGCGGTCTGGGTGGACGGCAACATGCACGCGGCGGAACTGTGCGGTTCCAGCGTGGCCCTGGGCATTGCCCTGGACATGCTGAAGTTTCATGCCGACGGGGAGCCGCCTCAGGACCTCCCCCCGGCGGCCTGCGAGGCGCTCAGGGATGTGCTGCTGTACGTCATGCCGCGGATCTCCCCGGACGGGGCGGAGCGGATGCTGGACCATGGGGGATTCGTTCGCTCGAATACCCGTGACGAACGGCCCGACGAAGGCCGGTCCTACTGGCGGCCCTGTGACGTGGACGGTGACGGTCTCGCCATGGCCATGCGGGTCGAGGACCCCACCGGCGAGTTCGTGGAATCCCGGGAGGTTCCAAACCTGATGCTGCTGCGAACCCTCGACGACGAGGGTCCGTTCTACAAGCTGTATCCCGAAGGCCTGATCGAAAACTACGACGGCCGGACCATCCCCACGCCGTCGTTTCTGTCCGACTGTCCGACTGACCTGAACCGGAACTTTCCCTGGTCGTGGCGGCCGGAACATGACCAGATCGGCGCGGGCGCGTTCCCCGGCAGCGAGCCGGAGTCCCGGGCCGTCATCGAGTTTACGACCGGCCGTCCGAATATCTTTGCGTGGCTGAACCTGCACACCTTCGGCGGTGTCGGCATCCGGCCTCTGTCGCATCTGCCCGACTCCAAGATGGACCAGTCCGATCTGGCCATCTTCCGGCAGGTGGCCCGTTGGCTGGAGGACTACAGCGGCTATCCCACGGTCAGCGGATTCGAGGAATTCACCTACGAGCCGGAGAAGCCCATCCACGGCGATCTCACCGACTACGCTTATCACCAGCGGGGCTGCATTTCCTATGTCGTGGAGCTCTGGGACCTGTTCGCTCGGGTCGGGTTCGAGCGCAAGAAGCCGTTTGTCGACAGCTACACGGACCTGACACGGGCGGATCTGGTTGCTATCGGCCAATGGGACCGGGACCACAATTTCGGCCGCATCGTGCGTCCGTGGAAGACCTGGGACCACCCCCAGCTCGGGCCGGTGGAACTCGGCGGCGTCGACCAGCGGGTCGGGATATTCAACCCGCCTTATGAACTGCTGCCGGAAACCTGCGACCAGCAGTCAGCCGCGTTCCTGCGGGTGGCGGCGATGGCGCCGAGGATTCGCGTGTCCGATATTCAGGTCGAGGACCTGGGTGGCGGGCTGTCGCGGGTGGACCTTGCCGTGGGAAACCAGGGCTACCTGCCCAGCTACGTGCTCAGTTCCGCGAAGCAGCTGAGCTGGAATGAGGAGCCCTATCTCGAGATCGCCTGCGAGGCGTGCGAACTCGCCGAGGGGCCGGAACGCCGTCGGTTGGGGCACCTGGACGGCTGGGGTCGGGGTCTCGGCGACGGGACGGGCGTGCTCTATTACCCCTATGGCCGCGGCAACACAGGCACGTCCCGGCAGTCGTTCGTGGTCAAGGGGAGCGGGACGGTGACTGTCACGGTCCGGTCATGCAGGGTGGGTAGCGTCCGGACGGAGATCAGCGTGGGCTAGGTGCCCTGGTTCTCTCGCCAGGACTTTGTCGCTGAGATGCCCGGCACCGTTGCGCTGGCGCGTTCCGACGCTACCGGAGCGTGCCGAAGACATTCTTGTCCGCCACGACGGCTGATCGTCGTACGTGTCACGCCCCGAACCGGGCCATGCTGTCGCGTTTCTCCGGGTGGCCGATCGACATCCCGGAAATCGTTGGGGCGGTTCATACAGCCTCTACGCCTCGGCCGCCGAGCAGCATCGTTATAAGCCGCGGCGAGCAACGCTGGCAACGATATCGGAATTTCGCCTTCTTCGAACCCGGGCGTGTTCGGGTCGTATTCGGGAATCGTCTCCCGCGCACATCGGGGGCCGCCCGGGCCACCGGCCGTATCCTTGCCCCAGGGGCGCCGTCAGGTTGTCGCAGCAAAAAAATGCCGCCCCGGAAGGGGCGGCATGGGACGCCAGCCGGTTCTTACTTGTCGTGAACCAGACGGTCTGCTTCTTGTTTCCCTAGTCGACCCGCTTTTCTCTCTTGTAGACGCGCTCAATGGCCTCATCAGCATCGACAAAACCGTATCCGGTAGCATCGTCAAAACCCTTGTCGAATCCGGGCGTGAACGGATCGTCCATGTCGATAGCCGTTCTCACCAGGGCGCTCTGGATGTCATCTGCGCAGGCGCCGTAGGTTGCGCCCTTGCGTACCTGGTTTTCGGCCGCCTTCTTGCCTACCCGAAGGGTCTTGTCCTTGTTGGGCGTCTCCTTGCAGACGTAGTACTGCTTCCCGTTCACCGTGGGCTGGCTCATGAGGGCCGCAACACCGGCGAGGTGCGGGGCCGACGCGGATGTGCCGAAGAAATTCGGGAAGCCATCAGGTTCGTCGGTGCCGGGAACCTCAAAGCTGAGATCGAATCCGAAGAACGTATTGTTGGCGCCGTCCGGGCCGACGATTTCCGGTTTCTTCCGAAGCTCCGAGATTCGATTGCCTTCCAGGTCGAACAGGATCGGGACGCCGCCCGCTGACGAGAAACCGTTCAGGCACGCCGGATCGCAGTCCGGGTTCTCGCTCCAGGCCGCGGTGTTGAACCACGCAGAAGCCCCGGTCGCAATCGCGCCTGCGGCATTGGCATGCCCATAGCTCGTCGGGCTTGCGGTGTCGTATTCCATCGGCCCGAGACCGAAGCGGCGATCCGAGCCGAAATACACGTACTTCATCAGGCCGGGATCGGGTCCGCCACAGTTCTCGAGGCCTATCGCCACTTCAAGCGGCTCGGCTCCGCCCAGCGCCACGCCAAACACCTCAACCGCGTCACCGCCGATATTCAGATTGAATCCGCCGAGGCC
Source organism: Gammaproteobacteria bacterium (assembly GCA_029287575.1). Classification (GTDB taxonomy): domain Bacteria; phylum Pseudomonadota; class Gammaproteobacteria; order Steroidobacterales; family XN24; genus JARFQW01. Next base: position 7,211 of record JARFQW010000068.1, read on the forward strand.
CGTAAAGGAGCCATCCGGGAAGTACAGCACGATGTCCATATCGCTGGCGGAACCCGGCACACCGCTGATCGATGCGTTGGGCTGATCCCACTGAAAGCTCCAGCTTGTGGTGCCGGGTTCCAGCAGGAACGACTGCAGCGGGTCGACACCCGGACCCGGATCGAAGTCGTGCATCTCGCAACCGAAAACGCCCGGCATGCCGGAACCCTCGAACTTGCCTTCGAAGGAGTTACGCTCGTTGTTACCGGCCGAGGAAAAGTACGAGGCGCCGTTTGCGCGCACCGCGTCGGCGGACTGCGCGATCGGGCCATCCTGGAACATCGGCTCGGCGAAATAGATCACATCGTCGACGATGATCTGGGCGCCGGCAATCTCGTTGAGATCCCTGATGCCCTGGGCAAAACCGGCGGTGCCGGTAAACGCCGTATGGAAAGCCTGGGACGAACCCGGAGCGATGTCATGCACGATCTGCATCATCGCTCGGCCCTCGTCAGTACAGGTGCCGGGAGGGAGATCCTCCAGGACGGTGATGTCGTCGGGGAGGTCGCCCGTTGACTGGTCGAGCGCGGCACCACCGAGGCAGTCATAGCCGTCTGACAGGACGCCGACCCGGACGCCGGTGCCGTCGATTCCCAGCGCGCTGCGCGCGACATCGGTCTTCATGGAGACATCGCCGCGGCTGGTGACCAGGCCTGAGTGGGTTTTTGCCATTGCAGGCTGCACGGTGACGATCTCGGTCATCGCGGCAAGCTCCGCCAGTCCGGCGACCGGGAACAAACCCGAAACCATGTGCCCGAACGCAGTGCCTTTTCTCAGGCCGCGGCCCTCGAGTTCGGCCAGAAGCGCCTCCGAATCTCCGGAAGTCGTAATGTCGATCACCACGGAGTCACCGGACATCATCAGGCCCGCACTCGTGAGCAAGGGCGCGCTCGCCGTGGAATCGAGGGACTCCCGGGTTTCCCGTCTTGCCGGTCCAGCGGAAACCAGTTCGCTCAGCATGGGGTTGAGCTTCACCAGGGGCCCGGTCTTGGCGCGCTCCTTCATGGCCTGTATGCCCTCTTTACTGAGGCTGCCTCCTGGCTGGAGACTGCCCGATCGAAGGCCGCCTGGATCGGCAGCGAACCCGGGCGACGCGAGTAAGAGGCCCGCAGCTGCGGCGCAGAATGCTGTCTTCTTCATTGGTCGTGATTCCTGAATGCGTAAACCCCCCCCCGAATCGGTTGACCCGGGTTCCCTCTCGGCGAGAGCTGAGACACTGAGCCTGGCGCCTGGTTTTTTTGGAGGTGGCAATTCAGGCAGCCGAACCCAGATTAGGCTTGGACTCGACAATAGATATAGACGACGCGCCCGGGGCTAGCGAATCCGTCCGGTTAGGCACTGATGAACACAGGGATCCCGCACGATCTCCCGGTGTCTGCGGGCGGTTCGCCTCGTACTGGAACGGGTCTTGCAAATCCCTGTCCGCCAACGGATCGCACGCCGACCGGCATGGCGGCGAGGCGCCAGTTGCCAGAGAACCCGGGGATCCGAGGCCGGGCCGGAAACCGTTCGCTGGCCGCTCAGCTTCGCTTCTTCGGCGGCTTGCCGGCCTTGCTGGCGGGCTTCTATCTGCCGGCCTGCCTGCCTGCTTTCGGACCGCCGGGCTTGCCGGTCTTTCGCGCGCCGGGCGGCTCCCCCGGCTTGCGCCGCGTATCCGTGGACAGCCGCTCCACCTCCCGGAAACCGATGGGATGGCCGACCGTCAGCGCGCGGCGCAAGGATTCGTCCAGTTCCTGGTACACCGGGTCGGCTTCCACGCCGAGGCCGTCCAGCAGCTTCGTAAAAAACGCGCGGCCGGCAACCGTGGCGACAATGTCGAAGACCTCATCGTCTCCGAGTCCCAGGCGATTGAGACGGGCTACATCTCCCGCCGTAATCCGTGAGGCGTCCCGGGCCAGGTCCTGGGCAAACCGGAATATGGCCCTGTCGATCTCGCCCAGGGACTCGTCGAACCGTCCCTCGCACAGGCCGCGGATGGTGTCCGGACCGAAAAAACCGGTCAGGCACTTCCCGTGGGCGAGGGCGCAGGCGGTATTGCGCAGAGCCACGGCCGCCGCAAAGGTCACCAGCTCGAAGCGTCGGTCAGACATGGGCCGACGGATCTCGGCGAGCAGTCTGCCCCAGCGCGCCAGCACCTCCGGGCGGCCCGAGAAGGCCTTGGCATAGTCGGGGACATAACCCAGCGAGGCCTGCTGGCGTTCATACATGGCGAGGACGCTGCCGTCGGCCTCGGCGGGTGGTGTGGTCTTGATGAAGGCCATTAGAATTTCTCCGGATGGATTAACGTCAAGGCGGGGCGGTACGCCTGGCCTGATCTGGTTGCCGGCCCCCGCGGGTCGTCGCTGGTATGGTTTGGCCGTCTGCCACCGGCCCGCTCAGGCGCTTTTTCTGGGGTGCAGCCATTTCGGCAGAAACTCATCAGGGTCCACGCCCGCGGAGTTGATGCAGTCGATGCCAAGCGCGTCCAGGCGCTCGGTGAGGCGCCCGGAGCGCATCTCTTCGAACAGCTCGGTGCAGCCCCCGACGTGCTGCCCGCCGATATAGATCTGCGGAATCGTGGGGCTGCCGGTCCGGGTCTTGAGGACTGTGCGTACGTTCCCGCCGAGGTCGTTGGCCTGATACGCCACGGAGTCGAGGTCGATACTCTCGTAGGGAATGCCCAGCGACCTGAACAGGCGGCGAACCGACCAGCAGACCTCGCCCCATTCCAAAGCGAACAGCAATACGGGATGGTCGCCGATCGCCCGGGTGACGAGGCTGTCCGCGTGCGGGTCCGGCGCAGCATCGGCTGTCCCCTCGTTGACCGGCGCAGGCGTGGCGGCCTCAACCGGATCGAAGCGGCAGCCGGGAGTCGAGCGGGACAACGCCAGTTCCTGCTCGTCCATCTCTTCGGTGATGTCTTCGAACAGAGGCGTCGACAGATAGCGCTCGGCGGTATCCGGCAGCATGCAGACGATGTTCGTGCCGGGCGCCGAACGTTCCGCCACCTCCAGGGCCGCCGCCAGGGTGGCCCCCGATGACGTGCCCGCGAAGATACCTTCCTGGCAGGCCAGGTCCCTGGAGAGCCGGATGGCCGCCTCGCCGGGGACGGGAACGATCTCGTCGAGGAGCTGTTGCTCGACGGCGGTTTCCGTCAAGCGGGAGATGAAGTCCGGGCTCCAGCCCTGCATGAGGTGGGGCCGGAAGTTCGGGTGGCTCTTCGCCGGCGCGCCATGGGCATCGCGATGCTGACGAACACCGCTGCCCAGCATCTGTGCGTTGTCCGGCTCGGCGGCGATCACCCGGATTCGCGGGTCGTGGCGCTTCAGGCCGCGGGCGGTTCCCAGCAGCGTGCCGCCGGTGCCGAATCCCGACACGAACGCGTGCACCCGGTCATCACCCATGTCGGCGATGATCTCGTTCGCGGTCGTGCGAGTATGGACGTCGGCGTTGGCCGCGTTTTCGAACTGGCGGCACAGGAACCAGCCGTGGGCCGCGGCCAGTTCCTCCGCCTTCTTCAGCATGCCGGTGCCTTTCTCCGAAGCCGGTGTGAGCACGATCTTCGCACCCAGAAATCGCAGCATCTTGCGGCGCTCGATGCTGAAACTCTCCGCCATCGTGACGACGAGGGGATAGCCCTTCCGGGCACAGACCATCGCGAGGCCGATACCGGTATTGCCGCTGGTGGCCTCGATGACTGTCTGTCCGGGCCTCAGTGCACCGCTGCGTTCGGCGTCCTCGATGATTTCCCGGGCCATCCGGTCCTTGACTGAGCCCAGCGGGTTGAAGGACTCCAGCTTGACGTACACGCTCACCCCGGCAGGGGCCAGCTTGTTGAGCCTGACCAGCGGCGTGTTGCCGATGGTGTCCAGAATGTTGTCGTAGCGAGCCATGCCTGTCTCCCGGTTTGCGGCTTTGCACAAGAACGCTGACCAGCCGCGATGTCCTTGAACACGCCGTCAGATTGGCCTGGCAGCGATGGAGCCAGCGTTGGAATTACCGTGGTTTTTTCGCTTTTCGCTTAGAATCGGGTTTTTGCTGCGGCACGGACCGTGCGGATTTTGACGCGGCGTGCCTGGTTCGATCATGCCAAGACAGAGTGGGATTCATGGCCGCTGTTGAGCTCAGGTTTCTCGGCGAGTTCCAGGTCCTGAAAGACGGCAGGCAGCTCAAGCTGCCGCCGTCCCGAAAGACCCGCGCGCTGCTGGCCTACCTTTGTCTGGAACACCGTCGCTTCAGTCGTGAACAGCTCTGTGAACTGTTGTGGGAGGTCCCGGACGACCCCCGTGGCGCACTGCGCTGGAGCCTGTCCAAGCTCAGGCGCCTGATTGACGAGGAGGATCGCCGGCGCGTTATCGCTGATCGCAATTATGTCGAAGTGGACACCCGGGACCTTTCGATCGACGTCGCCGAGCTTCGCGGGCTCGCCGCCAACGGGATGGAGCAGGCCGCCACCGAGACATTGGAAGCGGCCGCCGGGCGGCACCGGGGTAATTTCCTGGAGGGCCTGGAATTCTCCGACTTCCATGACTTCCACGCCTGGTGCATTGCGGAACGGGAACGGTCGGTCCGGGACCGTTCGGCGCTGCTTTCGGAGCTGATCGAGCGGCTGGAGTCATCTCCCCGAAAGGCCTTGCCGCATGCTCGCTCGCTGGTCAGCCTCGCGCCGTATGACGAACCCGCCCGGGCGACTCTGATCCGCCTGCTGAAATCGGCCGGCCAGGCCCACGAAGCACGGGAACAGGCGCAGCTGGGCTTGCGCATGCTGGCCGAGGCAGGCGTCGAATCCACCGGTGCCCTGAAGGCAGCGCTGGCCAGCGGGCCCGCCCCCGCTCCGGATGCGGCGCAGGAGCCGGTTGCGCCCGCGGCATCACTTCGCTCAGGCAGCCTGCAGACTGACCTGGTCGGCCGGGGGGAAGAACTGTCCAGGCTCCGGCAGGCGCTGGAACGTATCGGCTCGAGCCACCAGGCCGCGGTGGTCTTCGTTCGCGGTGCGCCGGGAATGGGCAAGAGCCGTTTGCTCGAGTCGATCCGCGCCATGGCGGAATCGAAGGACGCCTACCTGTTGCGGGCGACCGCTTTCGAAGCCGATGCCATCCGGCCATTCGGCCTGTGGGCGGACGCCCTCCGGCCCCTGGACGGTGACCGGTACGAAAGCGTATTCGGTGCCGCCGATATCGCCAACCGGGACCGCCTGTTCGGGGCGCTCGCGGATCTCGTGGCCGCGGAAGCCCGGGAGCGTCCGGTCGTCATCGTGTTCGACGATCTTCACTGGAGCGACGAAAGCAGTGCCGCGGCCCTGCACTACGTGGCCCGAATGAACCGGAATCGGCCGGTGCTGGGGGTCGTGGCCTCACGCGACGGCGAACTGAGGGATAACCCGGGGCTCGAAAAGGTCCTCCGCGGCATGCGCCGCGACGGCCTGCTCACGGAAATCACGCTGGGGCCGCTTTCAAAAACCGACCTGCGGGAAATCATTGCCCGCGAGGCCCCCGACATCAACGCCCGGCGGCTGAGCGGCGAGTGCGGCGGCAATCCCCTGCTGGCAATCGAACTCGCGCGCGCCGAGCGGGAAGGCTCTGCCGGCGTATCGCTGGACGAGCTCGTACGAGAGCGGCTGGCGCGATTCACCACGACTGGCGCTGAAGTGCTGCGCTGGGCGTCGATTCTGGTGCCACCCTTCGATATCGGCACGCTGGATACCCTGACGCAGCTCGACGCGGCGGAAATCGGCGCCGCCCTGGAGACCGGCGAGGCCCAGGGCATGCTGGTGCCCGCGGAGGGTGGACTGAAGTTTTCCCACGACCTGATCGGCAAAGCCGTGTATGCCGATCTGTCGCCCATCCGGCGCCAGGTCATGCACCGCCGCGTTGCGGAGTCCCTGGTCAGAAACTCGGAAAACGATCTCGCCAAGGCCACCTGGCTTGCCCATCATGCGACGTTGAGCGGCGATCCACGGCTGGCGGCGCGAGCCATGGTGGCAGCCGGACGTCTTAGCCTGCGGTTTTTCGCCAATGACGACGCCCGTTCCCTCGCCCGGAAGGGCCTGCAGTTCGCGAAACAGCTTGCGGAAGCCGAGCGCGTCGCCGTGATGATCGAGCTGCACGAAGTGCTGTTGTCGGCGGAGCCCCTGGAGGACTGGGAAGCAGCCGCCGAGCTCTATGCGTCGCTGGCCGAGCGAGCCCTGGATCAGGGGGATCTCAGCCACGCCCGTCTCGGGTACTTCATGGCGTCCTACGTGCGCTGGACACAGGGAGAATGGGAGGGCGCCCGGCAACAGTCCCTGCAGTCGGCCCGGGTGGTCCGGAGTCATGACAGCAAGGCGCAGATCGTCGGGATGGCCGAGGCCGCCAAGTGTCTCGTCATGCTCGAGCGCGACCTCAGCGAGGCGGATGCCATGCTCATGGAGGCCGGCGCGCTCGCCCAGCGCAAACAGTTTGCGCACCCGGCGATCGCCGCGGGCAAGGGCATGCTGCGTTTTCACGAGAACCGCCTGGATGAGGCCGAAGAGCTGTTCCAGGAGTCACGCACCCTGTGCAAGTCCGCCGGCGACCGGCTCAACGAATTCCTTGCGTCGGAATATCTGGTCATTATTTCCCTGCAGCGGGGCCGGCCTGAAGAGGCCCGCGAGCGCGCCGAGGGACTCGTGGCGCTGGGGGAGAAGATCCGCCAGGGCAGCGAGGAGCCCTTCGCCCGGGCGCTGCTGGGTCTCTCCAACTATGCTCTGGAAGACGATTTCGGACCGCTGGACACGGCGTTGGCTGACCTGCGCATCGCGGATGCCAAGTATCGGCTTGCCTACATTCAGACCCGGGCCGCGCTGATCGACTGTGAGCGCGGGCGCAAGGACGAAGCCGTCGCCCGGTCCCGGGAGGCGCTGGGCTACGCCGAACTGCTGGAGCGGCCGACGGAGATGCTGCTCGCGCATGCCGTATTGGCCTGCGGCTACGCGGGGGGCGATGCGGCAGATGCCGCCGAACACGCGCAAACCGTGGAGCGGCTTCTGCCCGCGGCGGCGACCTGGACGTCGGACATCGCCAGGCGGCTGGCCGAGAAGCTATGAGGGGGGGCTGCCGTGAGTGATGTGTTTCTTTTTCGGGAGTGGCCGGAGCCGCTGAATATTCAGGTCCTGAAGGACATGGTGGAGGATTCGCTGGGATGCTTCGGCCTGCATCGGGTCGAGTGGCATGAGAGTTTCCTGTCGATCGACAGGACCCGGATGCTCTGTCACTTCATCGCGCCGGACGCCGAATCGGTCCGCATCGCCCTTCGCCAGCTCAACGCCGACATGCGCGTTCACTGGCCAGGGAGCGTCCACGACGCGCCGGGTATCGCCGTCGAGGAGATTCACGCCGCCAACGTCATCGTCTTCCGGAGCTTTGCCGAGCCCGTCCTCCTTACCGACCTGCAGGCGCTCGAAGACGGCAATATCCAGTGCCTGGAGACTCACCGGGTGCGTTTCATGCGGACCTTTTTTTCCACCGACCAGTGCCGCATGGCCTGTCTATACCAGGCGCCCGACGCCGAAAGCGTTCGCATAGCCCAGCGCCAGGCGGGCATGCCCCTGGATCAGGTCATTGGCGTCAGACGCCTGTCTCCGGAGTCACTGGCGTAAACAGCCCGGTACGGGCCCGTACCGCGGCTGATATCAAATTCCACGGCGGATTCAACGCTGGCTTCCACGCAAGCGGCGCATGGTTGCTCCTGCCCGGGCAGTTCCGGGCCATGCAAAACGACTATTTGAGGAGCAAATGACCATGGAAACCCAGCCCAACACGATCGACAATGGTGTGAACGTCGAAGCCCTGCTTGGTGCCCGCGAGGCGCTGAAGCAGGCCCCGGAGGCAGCCCGATTCGCCTGGAGGGCGGCCAGCGAGTGGGTACGCGGCACCCATAGCCGGTCCACGATTGACGGCTTCTTCGGGCTCGGCGAAGAACAGCGCCATCGCCAGGCATACAGCTTCGACTCCGATCACCCCGAGATATTCGCCGCCGAGGATCAGGGTCCGGCGCCGGTGGAATATCTGCTCGTCGGTCTGGCGGGCTGCCTGACAGCGGGTATCGCGTCGGTCGCCCAGAATCGGGGCGTCCAGCTGCGCTCGGTCCGGGCCACCCTTGAGGCGGGCATGGACATCCAGGGCATCCTCGGAATCGACGGCGACGTACGTAACGGGTTCGACAGCGTGCGTGTCCACTACGAAATCGACGCCGACGCCAGCGACGAGGATATCGCGGCGATCGTGGCCCAGTCCCAGAAGCGCTCAGCGGTGTTCGACGTGCTCACCAATCCGACCGACGTCATGGTCACGGTGGCGTAGTCCCATGGGCCCCATCAACATCGGGGAACGGGCCTGCAGCACTGACGTGATCGTCATTGGTGCCGGTCACTCCGGTCTCGCGATCAGCCGTTTCCTGACGCGACGTTCCATAGACCACCTGGTACTCGAGCGCGGCGAGGTCGGAAACGCCTGGCGCCGCGATCGCTGGGACTCCCTGCGCCTGCTGACGCCCAACTGGATGTGCCGGCTGCCTGGATACGCCTACGAGGGCGACGATCCGGACGGCTATATGGGAAAGGACGAGGTGGCTGGTCTTGTCAGCGCCTACGCGGACTGGATCGGCGCGCCCGTCAGGACCGGCACCACCGTGCAAAGCGTTTCCGCCTGCGGTGACGGGTACCGGGTGAGCACGGACCAGGGCGCCTGGAAGTGCCGCGCTGTCGTCATCGCCAGCGGCGCTTTCAACAAGGCTTCAGTGCCGGCGCTGGCCTCTGCCGTGCCCGGGCCCATTCACCAGGTGACCTCCCTGGACTACAAGAATCCCGGTCAGCTGCCGGAAGGCGGCGTGCTTGTCGTGGGCGCTTCCGCCACCGGCCTGCAGCTGGCCGGTGAGATTCATGACAGTGGCCGGCCCGTCACCCTGGCAGTCGGCGAGCACGTGCGGATGCCGAGAAACTACCGGGGCCGCGATATTCAGTGGTGGATGCTGGTCACCGGCAAGCTCGATGAGTGTGTCGGCGATATGGAGGACATCGACAGGCTCCGGCGGCTGCCGTCGCCGCAGCTGGTCGGCACACCGGAGCAGTCTACGCTGGATCTCAACGCCCTGGCCGAAAGGGGAGTGCGCCTGGCCGGCCGGCTGGCGGGTGTCCGTGGCAGCCGCGCGCAGTTTTCCGGGTCCTTACGCAACGTCTGCGCGCTGGCGGATCTGAAAATGAACCGCTTGCTGGCCTCGTTCGATGACTGGGCCGAGCGAACCGGCTACGCCAGCGCGGTGGATCCCCGCCAGCGATATGCACCGACCCGGACCGATACCTCGCCGGTTCTGGATATGGATCTGGGCGGCGGCGAAATCCGCAGCATTGTCTGGGCCACGGGCTATCGCCCGGACTATCGTTGGCTGGATCTGCCGATCCTCGATCGCAAGGGACAGATCCGCCACGACGGTGGCGTCGTCGACATGCCGGGTGTTTTCGTACTGGGTCTGCCCTTTCTCCGGCGTCGCAAGTCCAGTTTCATCCACGGTGCCGAAGACGATGCGCGCGACATCAGTCGGGCCGTGCATCTGCACCTGAACCGGGCCGCCAGCATGCGCGCGATGCGCATCGCGGTCTGAAACCCGAGGAGGTGCATGGTGGCCGAGGTGTATGTGCAGTGCCTTGAGCTCCCGGCGGATGCCGTTGGCCGATGTGCCGAGAGTCCGGAGGCATCCTTCTGCTTCGCTCTGCATCGGGTTCAGTGGCGGCGGACGCTGATCTCCACGGATGCACAGGGCGCTTTGTGCCTGTTCCGGGCGCCGGACGCAGAGTCGGTGCGCCTGGCCCTTCGGCATATGCATGTGGCCGTAGCATCCATCTGGGTGGATGACAAAGCCTGAGCCACGGCTCAGCTCCGCCGCTTTTTCGGCTTGCCGGCCTTTTTCGCGGGTTTCTTGCCGGCCGCCGGCTTACGCGCCTTCGCGGGGGAGGGCTTCGCCGACTTCGACGCACCGGACTTGCCGGGCGGTCTTGCCCCAACCGGTTTGCCCGGTTTCGGGCCGCCGAAGCGTTTCTCGGGGGTGTCGCCCACCCGGGTGATGTTCAATGCCTGGCCGCACACGCGGACTTTCTTGAGGTCCTTGAAGATATCGCCGGGCATGCCTTCGGGCAGGGCCACGAAACTGTGGTCGGTTTCGATGTCGATGTGCCCGATGTGCTGGCCGTCGAGACCGGCTTCGTTGGCGATGGCGCCGACGATGTTGCCCGGTTTGACGCCGTGGATGTATCCGACCTCGATCCGGAAACGCTCCAGGCCCTCCTCCGAGCGAGGCCGCGGCTTGCCGCGCGGCGGCCGATCGAAGCGGTCCCCCGGTGAAGCCTTCGGCATCCGGGCGGAAGGTCGTTTCGCGTCCGGCTTCATGAGCAGCGGGCGGTCGCCGATCGCCAGCTTTGCTAGCGCCGCGGCGATTTCTGTCGCCGGTACGTCGTGTTCCTGCTGGTATTGTTCCACCAGCCCCTGCATGAAGGCCAGCTCGCCGGCCGCCAGCACGTCGGTAATCTTCTGCTTGAAGTCCGCGATGCGCTTGTTGTTGACCCGCTCGGTGCTGGGCAGCTCCAGGGGCTCGATCCGCTGGCGCGTGGCACGCTCGATGGCGTGGAACATGCGCCGCTCCCGGGGCGCGACGAACAGGATGGCCTCGCCATGGCGCCCGGCGCGCCCGGTCCGTCCGATCCGGTGGATATAGGACTCGGTGTCGTGAGGCACGTCATAGTTGACGACGTGACTGATCCGGTCCACGTCCAGGCCACGCGCCGCCACGTCGGTGGCGACCAGGATATCCAGGGAGCCCTTCTTCAGGCGCTCGACCATCTGCTCGCGCTGTTTTTGCACCATGTCCCCGTTCATCGCCGCCGCCGAATAGCCGCGCGCCTCCAGCCGGTCGGCCAGTTCGCTGGTCGCGGTCTTGGTGCGAACGAATATCAGGACGGCATCGAAGGGCTCGACCTCCAGGATCCGGGTCAGGGCATCCAGCTTGTGCAGTCCGCTGACCACCCAGTAGCGCTGGCGGATCGTCTCCGCGGTGGCGGTTTTCGCCTTGATGGAAATTTCTTTCGGGTCGTCGAGATGGCGCCGGGCGATGCGCTCGATTTCCCGCGGCATCGTTGCCGAAAACAGCGCCATCTGCCGGGTTTCGGGAATCTGTTCCAGGATCCATTCCACTTCTTCGATGAATCCCATCCGCAGCATCTCGTCGGCCTCGTCCAGCACCAGGGCCTTTAGGCCGCCGAGCCGGAGGGTTCCGCGGCGCATGTGGTCCATGATGCGTCCGGGGGTGCCGACGACCACGTGGACCCCGCGCTTGAGCTGGCGGAGCTGCCCCGAGTAATCCTGGCCGCCGTAGATGGGCAGCACGTGAAAGCCCCTGAGATGCGTGGCGTAGCGCTGAAACGCCTCGGCCACCTGAATGGCCAGCTCCCGGGTCGGTGTCAGGACCATGACCTGTACCTGCTTGTCGTCGAGGTCCAGGCGGGAGAGCAGGGGCAGCGCGAAGGCCGCCGTCTTGCCGGTCCCGGTCGGCGCATGACCCAGCAGGTCCAGGCCCTGCAGCAGATGGGGTATGGCCTGGGCCTGGATCGGCGACGGTTTCTCGTAGCCGACACCCTCGAGCGCCGTCAGCAGGGGCGCGGCCAGTTCGAGGTCGCTGAAACTGGGCCCCGGGTTCTTGGAATCGGACATCGGAGAATCCTGCTGCGTGAGATCAGGCCCGGCGACGGGTTCTCCGGGGGACGAATCATCATACCGCGGGACACCGTCGAAGTATTCCGCGCGAGCCGGTGGCCGACGGGGGCGGTCATGCTGCCGGTACCGCGGCCCGTGGCCGAACGACCGATCCGGGTTAGACCGTTGGGTTTCTCTCCGATACGCTGTGCGCAGGTTGCCCGCAGAAACAGGACCCCTTCGTGACCCAACGCAGCTGGTCGATCGACTCTCTGGTCCTGATTTTTTCCTTCATCATCGTCGCCCAGTTGTTGTCCTACGTCATACCGCAGGGCGAGTTCGAGCGTGAGCCTTACGCGGAGAATCCGAACCGCACGATGCTGGTGGCCGGGACCTATGAACGTCTCGAGGGCGACGAGTTGGCGGATCTGCCGCCCTGGCATTTTCTGGTGGCCATCACCGAGGGCCTGCAGAGCGCACAGGACATCATCTTTCTCATTTTCATCGTCGGCGGCGTCATTGCGATCGTCCGGCGCAGCGGCGCGATCGATTCCGCGCTTCACAAGGCGGTGGATCATCTGGGCCACAGTCCGGGCATCCTGATCGCCGGCTGCCTCGGCCTGTTCAGCCTGGGCTCCTACACCATAGGCATGGGCGAGGAGTACGTACCGCTTGTGCCGATCATCGTGACCATGTGTCTTGCCATGCGCATGGACGCGGTCGTTGCGATGGCCATGGTCTGGGTCCCCTGCGGAATCGGCTGGGCCTGCGCGGGGATTAACCCGTTCAACGTGATCATTGCCCAGAACATCGCGAACGTGCCGCTCACATCCGGTGCCGGTGCCCGCTTTGTGATGATGCTCGTGTTCCTGGCCCTGGCCTTTCATCACACCTACCGTTATGCGATGCGTGTCTGGAAGGATCCGGCCAGCAGCCTGGTCGCAGACGTGGATTACAGCGCCGGCTTCGATTTGCCTGATGATCGTGAGCTGACCGGCCGGCGAATCGCGATCCTGGGTGTGTTTGTCCTCGGTATCCTGGGCTTCGTGTTCGGCGCCAAGAACCATGGCTGGTACATCACCGAGCTCAACGCCGTATTCCTGGCCATCGGCCTGATCGCCGCCGTGATCGCCGGCATGGGCCCTGGTGATACCAGCCGGACCTTTATCCAGGGCGCCTCGGAAATGACCGCCGCCGCCCTGATCGTCGGCTTTGCGCGCACTATCGAGGTCGTGCTGAGCGACGGCAGGATCCTTGATTCGATCATTTACAGCATCGCGGGTCTGCTGGAGGGCATGCCGGCCGAGGTGTCGGCGATCGGCATGCTCGCGGTGCAGACGATCTGCAATTTTTTTATCCCGTCGGGGAGCGGCCAGGCGTTCGTGACCATGCCCATCATGTCGCCGCTGGCGACGCTGACCGACGTGCCGCAGCAGACCGCCGTGCTGGCCTATCAGTTCGGCGACGGATTCACGAACATGATTGTCCCAACGAGCGCGCTGCTGATGGGCGCGCTGGCCCTGGGGCGGGTGCCCTACGTGGCCTGGGTCCGGTTCGTCGGCCCGCTATTGCTGAAGATCTTCGCCCTGGCCGCAATCTTTCTGGTTCTGTCTCTGCACTTCGGCGGCGCGGTCGGCCTGTACTGAACCGCGCCGGCCGGGTGGCACCGACCATCCTTCCGGCGACTTCCTGCCTGCTCCGGCTCTGCGCTGCAGGGATCGATATCCGAAGGGGCAGGCCCAATTATCGCAATGCCCGCAGGCAACCCGGTGGCTCATGGACCCCAAAGCGCATATGCTGGCCACCTTGTTTCCCCCGGACTCAGCCGGGGACAGGAGGATGACGTGCTCGCAGCGATGATGGATTGTCTTCGATTGAAACGCGTCCTGCCGATTGCGGCCCTCGCGCTGTTCGGCGGTTTGCTCCTGGCCGGCTGTGGCTCCCGGCAGGTGGAGGTGGAGAGCGAGTGGAAAGGGGACAGCTCGGAGAAACGGGCGTTTTCCCGGATTCTGATCGTGGGCCTGACCCCGGAGTACAACACGCGCTGCGCTTTCGAGCGTTTCATGCGGATCGAGATGAAGGAAACCTCAGCCGTCGGCATTCCCAGCTGTGACGGCATGAAGAGCACGGAAGAGCTGAGCCGGGAAGGTATCGAACGCCTGATCAGGGATTTCAACGCTGACGCCGTGCTCGCGACCAGCCTTGTCTCGGCGAGCGCCGAAGCCCAGGAAGGCGGCACGCTGGAAACCCAGGGCGACGCCTATTACAAGGCCACCGGCTACGGGTACTGGCACCCCTACTACGGGCCCTACGGTGTCCCGGTGGTTTACGGCGAGTTCAAGACCGCCCCACCCATTACCACCGTCGAAGGCGAGATTGAGATCGATTCCCGTCTCTATCAGACGAGCGACGCCAAGATGGTGTACGAAATGACCACGACCGCCCGCGACCTGGAATCCCGGGCGACCGGTCTGGCGGAGGTCACGGCACCGATCGTTGAACGCCTGAAACGCGACGGTCTCATTCGCTAGGCCCCCACGGGCTGCTGCCGGCGGGTTTTCGGCCCCCGGCGCGCTAGTGAAAAACCACCGTGCGGTTGTCGTAAACGAGCACCCGGTCTTCCAGGTGCCAGCGTACGGCGCGGGCCAGCACCGAGCGCTCCACGTCCCGTCCCTTGCAGACCAGGTCGTCGAGGGAATCCCGATGAGAGGTCCGGATCACGTCCTGCTCGATGATCGGCCCCTCGTCCAGGTCGCTGGTGGCGTAGTGGGCCGTGGCGCCGATCAGCTTGACCCCCCGGCCATAGGCCTGGTGATAGGGTTTGCCGCCGACAAAGGCGGGCAGAAACGAGTGATGGATGTTGATGATCCGCGCCGGGAAGGCTTCGGTGAATTCCGTGCTCAGTATCTGCATGTACCGGGCCAGGACGATAAGGTCGATGTTCTGGTCCCTTAACAAGCCGATTTCCCGTTCCTCCTGCTCCCGCTTGTTTTTCCCGGTGATTGGAACAAAGTGGAAGGCGATATCGAACTGCTTCGCCACCTCTTCCAGGTCAGGGTGATTGCTGACGATCAGGGGGATCTCGCAGATCAGCTCCCCCGCCTTGTGCCGCAGCAGCAGGTCGTAGAGGCAGTGGTCGTAGCGGGAGACAAAGATCGCCATGCGTTTGCGGTCGGCGGCATAGCGCAGCGACCAGGACATGCGGAACCGCTCGGCCACCTCGGCTATGGCGCGTTCCAGAGTCACCCGATCCGTATGCATCTCGCTCATGTCGAAGCGGATTCGCTGAAAGAACATGCCGGCGAGGGTGTCGGTGTGCTGATCGGCGTCGAGAATATTGGCGCCGTGGCCGTACAGCAGCTGGGCCAGGGCGGCGACCAGCCCCCGTCGGTCCGGACAGGAGACGAGAAGCGTGGCCGTGTCGCTGGGTGTAGGGTCCGTGGACATGAGTCCGGCAGTGTAAGCGAATTCATCGCCGAAGTTGCCAAGACCTCAGGGGCGTCTGCTCTTTCCGGGGTACGGCTGCGCAGGAGGATCGGGGCGTGTGGGTTAGGGATCCCTTCGTGAGACACCGGCCGGCGCCTCTTGCCGATACCGCGGGAGTTCACTATCGTCCCCACGGAATCTCCACCGGCTCCGGGGCCCTACTGCAAGCGGAAGGGCCGGCGTCCGGCCCCGTCGTGTTGCCGGAACTCTCTTGGTGCCATGGCATGTCATACGAACAGGAGTGAACGATGACTCGCATGCTTTCGATCCTGTGTTCACTGGGTGTCATTCTTGTTGCCGTCCCCGCCGCAGCCGACGACATCCAGGAGCGGCGCGTTCAGTTCGAGCGCGGCGCCACCAGCACGGTGGTCGAGGACAGCATCACCGGGTACGAGATTGTCGACTACCTGCTCGGCGCCTCCCAGGGTCAGTACATGAACGTCAGCATGGCCACGGACAATGGCGCCAACTATTTCAATATCCTGGCGCCGGGCGAGACGGAGGTAGCGATGTTCAACGGATCGATTGCCGAAAACCAGTACGAAGGCGTGCTTCCGGCGAGCGGCGACTACCGGATCCGGGTCTACATGATGCGCAGTGCCGCCCGCCGCGACGAAGTAGCCAACTACCGTCTCGAGATGATCATTACCGAGAGCGGCGAATAGGCCGGCCTGTTGGCGCAATGATCCAGAGCCGCACGTTCTACGGCATCGGGCCGGCGCCCCAATGAATGACCGCAACACAGGGCCGTCCTGATAAATACGTGGAATCGAAAAGCGATGGTCGCCGTTTGCCTTGCAGGCTTCGTTGGCGCGCTGTCTGCCGGCTGTAATGACATCTGGAACGCCGGCGACCTGGCGGAATGGGTAAGGGAACAGGCGGTGAAATCCGGATGTGAAACTGCCACCATCGAGCTGGAAGACTGGTACCGGGAAGAGCCGGGCGGCAATGTCTGGCACGGCACCTGCCGCGACCGGAGCACCGGTGAGGACATGGCGTTCGCAATCGGCGTGGACAAGGTCTGGGAGCCGTCATCCTGAATGCGCCAGTTAAAGCAAACATCGCGACCGGCTCGGCATCATTGGCTTGCCAACAGTCACCCCGTGGGGGATTCATGCTGATCCGCTCGGGCATCCGACGAAGCCGGTGTGCCTGGCCAGGCCTCCGCGGCCGCGCCCTGCTGTTTGTGGCGCTGGGACTGTTCATGATTCCCGCCATTGCGCGTGAGCCTGTGACCGAGGAGCCCCGGGCCGGCATCGGCCTGGAATTCGGCCCGGTGGGCTTTACCAAGAACGACGTGCGTATTCCCGGCGATGACGGGACAAAGTTCGACATGCTCGATCTCACCGGGAAGGGCGCTGATTTCTTCGTGCGCCTGGAAGGGTTCTGGGAGATCAACGAAAGACACGGTCTGCGCGTTGTTCTTGCGCCGCTGGAGGTGGATGGCACGGGAGACCTGTCCCGGGATACGGAGTTTGCCGGTACCTTGTTTCCGGCGGGCCGTACCGAGGGGACGTATAACTTCAGCACCTACAAGTTCACCTGGCGATACCGGATGCGGGACCGCGGTGCCCTGCGCTGGCGAATCGGCTTCACGGGGCTGATTCGCGACGCCGACGTGGAGCTGAAGCAGGGCGAGCTGAAGGACAACAACGACGACATCGGTTTCGTGCCCCTGCTGCATCTCTCGGGTGAATACGCGCTGGCCGAGCGCTGGCAGCTGGCCTTCGATTTCGATGGTCTTGCAGGTGGCCCGGGTCGCGCGTTCGACGTGTCTGTGCAGGCCCACTACGACCTCAGCCGCAACTGGCGCGTCGGCGGCGGATACCGGATGCTCGAGGGAGGCGTGGACACCGACGACGTATACAACTTTGCCTGGATCCACTACGCCGTGTTCAACGCTCAGTACCGTTTCTAGCTGGCGAGGCGGCATTGGCGAATGGAGGCCCCTGGACCGGTGGGGCGCTCCGGGCGGCGCCTTGGGTAGGGAGTAGTCGCTTCATTGCGCCTGGCGGGCCCCTGGTCCCGGCGAATTCGCCGCGTGTTCGGTATCGATGCTCATCCCGGCCGAGCCTGGGCCAGGCCGGAAAGGACCGCAACACGCGGCCCGGGCAGGCTCCGTCCGGTGGAGATTCCGGCGCGCTTGGGCGTCATGGAGGCGCGCAGGGCGGTGATCAGCCAGGGTCGGCGTCCAGGCAGACCAAACTGGTTTCGCGCGGGGCGTCCCTGAGCAGGTCCCGGCACTGCCAGATCAGCCGGGACACGGACCCCGGACCGCCCCGATAGAAAGCTACCGGACGGGCTTCACCTGAAGCCCGGCTCGCGCTACGATCAGGCCTGCATCACGAGTCCTCGATGGAGGACGCCAACCTGCCTGTCTCAGCAAGGTGGTCCAAGGATGCGCCCGATTGGGAACCAAGGAGACTCAGAACAATGCCTCGCACGACCTGTCCCCCGGCTCACAGCGCCCGTCGTTCGATTGCGCGGCCCCTGCGCCTGATCCTGCCCCCATGACCCTGGTCGCCCATTCAGACCTGCCCACCTTCGAGCTGCTGTCCCGTAAGGGGCACGAGTTGCTGTCACTCGAGCGGGCGCGGAGCCAGGACATCCGGGAACTTCACATCGGCTTCTTGAACATGATGCCCGACTCGGCGCTGCAGGCCACTGAACGTCAGTTCATACGCCTGGTTGGCAGCTGTAACCGCATTGCCCAGTGCTTCGTGTATCCCTTTTCCCTGCCGGAACTGGAACGCTCGGATCAGACCCGCGACTACATCGAAAAGCACTACAGCACCTTCGACGATCTCCGGGCCCATGGCCTCGATGCGCTGATCATCACGGGCGCCAACGTTGCCAACCCGGACCTCTCCGGAGAAGCCTTCTGGACACCGCTGCTGGAGGTCGTGCGCTGGGCCGACGAGAATGTGGCGTCGATCCTGTGCTCCTGCCTCGCCACCCATGCCCTGTTGCACCACGCACACGCCATCGAGCGACAGCCCCTGCCGGCCAAGCGGTGGGGGGTGTACCCGCACCGTCTGGCTGACGTCGAACACCCGCTCGTCCGTGAGATCAACACGCGCTTCGACGTGCCGCACTCGCGCTACAACGATATTTCCCGTGAGCAACTGGAAGCGGCGGGTCTGCAGGTCCTGGCCGAGAGTGATACCGGCGGCGTTCACCTGGCGGTCAGTCCGGACCGCGCCCGCATCGTGTACTTCCAGGGACACCCCGAGTACGACCGAAGCAGCCTCCTGAAGGAGTACAAGCGCGAGGCGCGGCGGTTCCTGGCCGACGAACGGCCGGATCGGCCGCCGTATCCGGAGAACTATATTCCGCAGGCCGCGGAAGCGCTCATCGATGCGGCGTGGCGGAAGCCGGAGGCCCTGGAGACGGTGCTCGACGAACAGGTGGAACCGCTGCTTGAGAACACCTGGGGCGATACGGGGAAAGCCGTTTTCAACAACTGGCTGGGCATGGTCTATCAGCTGACCAACCTGGACAGAAAACACCAGTACATGCCCGGAGTGGATCGCGACGATCCGCTAGGGCTCAGATCCTCTTCCGGAGAATGAATCCATGAAAGACGAAACCCTGGCGATCCACGAAGGCTTCAAGTCCGACCCCACCACCAAGGCGGTCTGCCCGCCGATTTACCAGACCGTGGCCTACGAGTTCGACGACGCGGCCCACGGTGCGGCCCTGTTCAACCTCGAGGTCGAAGGCAACATCTATTCGCGGATCATGAACCCGACTGTCGACGTGCTCGAAAAGCGCGTCGCGGCCCTCGAAGGCGGCATCGCCGGCCTCGGGCTGAGCGCCGGCAGCGCGGCCATCAACTACGCCATCCTCAACATCGCCGAGCAGGGCAACAACATCGTCACCGTGCCCCTGCT
This sequence comes from Gammaproteobacteria bacterium, assembly GCA_029287575.1. GTDB lineage: Bacteria > Pseudomonadota > Gammaproteobacteria > Steroidobacterales > XN24 > JARFQW01. The sequence continues at coordinate 26,304 of JARFQW010000068.1, forward strand.
CTATGGCGGAACCGACCCGCTCTTCAAGCACAGGCTGCCGAAGCTCGGCATCGAGGAGCGGATCGCGGAAGACGATTCCGTGGCCGCCATGGAGCCGCTGATCGACGATCGGACCACGGCCGTTTACTGCGAGTCCATCGGCAACCCGGCGGGCAACATTGTCGATATCGAGGCGCTGGCGCAGATGGCCCACGCCCATGGCGTGCCCCTGATCGTCGACAACACGGTGCCGACGCCGGCTCTGCTCAAGCCGCTGCAGTGGGGCGCGGACATCGTTGTCCATTCCCTGACCAAGTACATCGCGGGGCACGGCAATTCGCTCGGCGGCATGATCGTCGATGGCGGCCAGTTCCCCTGGGCGGAACACGCCGAGCGCTTTCATATGCTGACCACGCCGGAGGAGTCTTATCACGGCGTGGTGTATACCGAGGCGCTGGGTCCGGCGGCCTACATCGGCCGGGCCCGGACCGTGCCGCTTCGTAACACCGGGTCCGCGCTAAGCCCGATGAATGCGTTCCTGATCCTGCAGGGGCTCTCGACTCTGCCCCTGCGCATGGAGCGCCACTGCGAAAACGCCCTCGCCGTCGCCCGCCATCTCCAGGGACACGACCGGGTCGAGTGGGTGCGCTTTGCGGGCCTGGAAGACTCCCCGTATTACGATCTGGCGCAGAAGTACACGGACGGCAAACCCTCGGCGCTCCTGAGTTTCGGCATCAAGGGGGGCTTCGACGCGGGCGTGAATTTCTACGACGCGCTGGAGCTATTCACCCGGCTCGTGAATATCGGGGACGTGAAGTCACTGGCGGCGCATCCGGCCTCGACGACGCATCGCCAGCTCTCGGAAGATGAACTCGCGTCCGCGGGTGTCACACCGGACATGATTCGTCTGTGTGTCGGCATCGAGCACATCGACGACATCATCGCCGACTTAGACCAGGCGCTTGGCGCGTCAGCCTGAGGCGTGCGGAGCAGGGCTGATCGGGCGTCGAGGCGGACGCATGGCAGCGGTGGCATCGATCGAGGCGGGTAACCGTTTCTTTGCATGGATCTGCGCCGCATGGGATGGTTCGCCCGCTGCCTGCCGGAAAACGTCCCAATCCGGGAGACGCAAACTTGGCCGGCGAGGTAACTGATGCTCAATTCTTTCCTGTGGGGCCTGGTTGCGACCTCATCCCTGGTGATCGGCGGGCTGATTGGCTGTTTTCTTCCCATCGGGAAGCGCACCCTGGGCCTGGTCATGGCGTTTGGCGCCGGCGTGCTGATTTCCGCGGTTGCCTATGAACTGGTCTACGAGGCGGTCGCGCAGGCCAAAGGCACTGGCGGGCCGGCGGCGGGTCTTTTTCTGGGGGCCCTGACGTTCTATGTTGCCGATCGGGTGATCAGCAACATGGGGGCTTCAGATCGCCAGGCCATCGAGGGCGCCGCCGGAGCTGCTCTGGTAGTGCCCATGCTGCTCGGTATTTTGCTGGACGGGATACCGGAATCCACGGTCATCGGCCTCGGAATCCTCGAGGGCGGCACCGTCAGTATTGCCATGCTGGTGGCCATCTTCATCTCCAACCTGCCCGAGGCCATCGCTGGCACCACCGGCATGAGGGCCGGTGGGTGGAGCATCGGCAAGGTCCTGGGTTTGTGGGTCGTGATCGCGGTGCTCTGCGCCCTGTTTACCGTTGCGGGATTCGCCTTGTTCGGCAACGCGTCGCCGTTCCTGCTGGCGTTCGTGAATACCTTCGCCGCGGGCGCTATCCTCACCATGCTGGCCAACTCCATGATGCCCGAGGCCTTCGGGCATGGCGGCAAGCTGGCCGGGCTGGTGACCGTGCTGGGGTTCTCGACGGCGGTTTTAGTCGCACTCCTGGAGAAGGCCGGCGGGTGATCAACTGCGGTTTCCATATTCTGGCGTAAGCCTGGGCGGCGACGGTCTTTTCTTCCGAGGAGCGTTTGCGCTCAACACCCGCCCGAGGGAACGCTGTTCCGGGAGTTCGCGGCCGAGCACTATCCCGCTTCCAGGATCGGCGTGCTTCCCCGGGCCGGGGGCGAGGTTGATTTCGAAACGCCCGCGATATCACCGCGGCCGACCCTCGCTACGGAACACACGGGTAAGGCCAAGGCGCCCGGACCGGCTCATGTCAGCCGTCGTCGTGGGTCGCCGATTTCCGGAAGCTCCCGGGAGAAGTGCCTGTCCAGCGACGGAACGCCCGATTGAAATTGCTCTGATCCGAGAAACCCAGCATCTGGGCGATGCGGCTCAACGGAACGTCGGGATCCCGAACGAAGCGCAGGGCCATGGCCTTGCGGGTTTGCTCATGCAGTTCCCGGAAACTGAGACCTTCCGCCGCCAGTTTCCGCTGAATCTGCTTCGGATTGCGCTGCATCACTCGCGCGACATTCTCCAGCGTCGGATTACCGGTCGCCAGCAACTCTTCAAGAATCTCTCGCACGGATGCGCTCATTCGGCCCGTTTCGAGTACGGCGAGATACCGCTCGGAAAGGCGATCGAGTTCTGTCGCCAGTTCGGCATCCGCTCCCGGCAGAGGGGCGAGGGCATCCTCCCTGGTGATCTGGAACGCATCGTGGTCCGAGCCGAATACGGGGTCGACGCCCAGAGCTGCTCGATAGGCCTCACCGACCCCCGGATCCTCCCGGCGCAGGTACACTGCCGCCGGCGTGAAGTCCCGATGGGTGACGAGACGGCACATCCGCGCGTTGATCGTGAAGAACGCATCGATCGCCTCGGCCGCGAGATCCGTCTCGTCGCCGGACGGGACGACTTGCAGGGCAACGGCGTCATCGGTCTCTACCAGCCTCATAGTCACGCCGGAGGTGACACCACCGTTGTATTTGCTGAGCCGGTTAAATCCCTGTCTCAGGTTCGAGCTGGCGAGCCAGCCAAGCCCGAGTGCGCGCGATGCTGCCGGGCTGAAGTAACCGCCCGCCGCGAGGCCGATGGTCGGGTCGCCTGTCTCGGCGACGGCATTCGACCAGAGCCTGGTCATTGCCGTGCGTGGCACCCGCTCACCGGGGCGGAGCAACCGTGCCGGATCGATGCCCGAGCGCCGCATCACGATGTCCGGATCGACGCCACGATCGGCGATGACACGGGCCACAAGGCGGACAAACGCGGCGAGGGTGCTGGCTTCGACGGCGGCATTGCTCATGAGTGGTGCGATATGACCACAGTTTGTCCTTTGAGGACAATACGGTGCGTCGCGTCAAACCTAGACTAGTCCCGGTCCTGCCCCAACCGCAGTG
>JARFQW010000140.1 GCA_029287575.1 Gammaproteobacteria bacterium
AGATCCTCCCACCCACGACCACAACACTAGAGATGGATCGTCGGCAGCGTCAGATGTGTATAAGAGACAGGGGCATGCTGCCGAAGAATCCCCTGGGCCGGAAGATGTTCAAGAAGCTGAAGGTCTACGCGGGCCCTCAGCACAGCCACGAGGCCCAGCAGCCCGTGGCCCTGGAGATCTGAGATGAGTGAGACCTACTACGGCACGGGCCGCCGCAAGACGTCGACGGCGCGGGTTTACCTGAAGAAGGGGACCGGCAACATCACCGTGAACAAGCGTCCGATCGCTGAGTTCTTCGGCCGCAAGACGGGCGAAATGATCGTTCGCCAGCCGCTGCACGTTGCCAACGCGAACGACCAGTTCGACGTGGACGTCCAGGTAACCGGCGGCGGCACGACCGGTCAGGCCGGCGCCATCCGCCACGGGGTCGCTCGGGCGCTGACGGCCTACGACGAGGCTCTTAAGAAGTCTCTTCGCCAGGCCGGCTACATCACCCGCGATGCCCGCGAAGTGGAGCGCAAGAAGGTCGGTCTCCGCAAGGCCCGCCGCGCCACCCAGTTCTCGAAGCGCTAAGCGTCAGGGGATTGCCCCTGGGCTCCCGCGCCAAGCGTTATTGGGGGATCGTCTAGCGGTAGGACTACGGACTCTGACTCCGTCAACCCAGGTTCGAATCCTGGTCCCCCAGCCATAAACGAACACGGGCCCCCTTGCGGGGCCCGTTTTTGTTTATCACTTGGCGGGCCCATGTGGATGAGGACCTTGGTTCGACAAAATGGCCGGGAGCCATTTTGGTCGCCGCAGCGGAGCGCAGGCGCCCGGAGGGCGAGGGCCAGGACGGCCCGAGACACTCCTGGTCCCCCAGCCATAAACGAACACGGGCCCCCTTTGCGGGGCCCGTTTTGTTCGTCCGGGTGAAAGGTCAGCGCTCGGACCAGCCTCCGACGGCGATGCCCAAACAGTCCGGGATTCATCCTGCCGATGAACCCTCGCTGCCTCATGTCACCTCAGGCTGCTCGAGGGACGCCCCAACATGGATCCGGACCCGCACGGATCGGCGTCAAGCGCCCACCAACGCCAGTGCGGTCGGCAAATCTGCGAGAATCAGAGACATAACCAAGAATCATGCGGCTTTCGGGGCGAGGCAGATGGAACAGGCCGGGACGCAGGCAGGCTCGAGGAACATGGCCGTCGTCATCATCGGTGCCGGTTTCGGCGGCATTCTCGCGGGCATCAAGCTCAAGGCCGCCGGCATCGATAACTTCGTGATCCTCGAAAAGGACGACGGGGTTGGCGGCACCTGGTGGGCGAACACCTATCCGGGCTGTGCCTGCGACGTTCAGTCGCATCTGTATTCCTACTCCTTCGAGCCCAACCCGGACTGGACCCACATGTTCGGACGCCAGCCCGAGATCCGGGACTACCTCCGGCGCTGCGTGGACAGGTACGATCTCACCCCGCATATCCGCCTGGCCACCACCGTGCGGCGGGCTGAGTGGCAGGAAGGGGAATCCGCCTGGCGGGTTCGCACCGAGGGCGGTGAGGAATATGTTGCGCCAGTGCTGCTGGCTGCCATCGGCGGTCTCAGCCGGCCGGCATGGCCCGACATACCCGGCCGGGACCGGTTCGCCGGGCCGTCGTTTCATTCGGCCCAGTGGGATCATTCCGTGGACCTGGCGGGAAAACGCGTGGCGGTGATCGGCACCGGCGCGAGCGCCATCCAGATCGTGCCGGACATCGCAGACGACGTGGATCAGTTGTACCTCTTCCAGCGCACGCCGCCCTGGGTGATTCCCCGGCCGGACCGGAGGGTGTCCCGTTTCGAGAAGTGGCTTTACCGGAAGCTGCCGGTGACCCAGAAACTCTGGCGGTGGCTGCTTTACTGGCGGCTGGAGGGCCGGGCCACGGCGTTCGTCGTCTTCCCGCGCATGGCGGCGATCGTGCAGTGGCTGGGGCGCTGGAACATACGCCGGGGCATCAAGGAGCCCGCCTTGCGCCTGAAGGTGATGCCGGAGTTTCCGGCGGGCTGCAAACGGGTGCTTCTGTCGGATGACTATTACCCAACGCTGGCCCGTGACAAGGTCCACGTGGTGAATCGGCGCATCCGCGAGATCACCGCCACGGGCGTTGTCACCAGCGATGACGTCGAAACGCCGGTCGACGTGATCATCTGGTGTACCGGTTTCAAAGCCACCGACCCGGTTCCCGAGGGCCTGTTCGTGGGCCGGCAGGGCCTGGACCTGACTCAGCGCTGGCGCGGCGGTCTCGAGGCCTACCTGGGCATGAGCGTGTCGGGCTTTCCGAACCTGTTTATCCTTAATGGCCCCAACACCGGGCTCGGCCACAACTCGGTCGTGTTCATGCTGGAGGCCCAGATCCGCTACGTCATGGACGCGCTTGCGACGATGAAATCCGGAGATCTGCCGGTGCTGGAGATCCGCCGCGACGTCGAGAGCGCCTACAACGCGCGCCTGCAGGAGCGTCTGGCCGGCACGGTGTGGGCCAGCGGTTGCCGTAGCTGGTACCTGGATGAGAATGGCAGGAACACGACCTTGTGGCCCGGCTATACCGTGGAGTACTGGTGGCGCACGCGCCGCTTCGACCCGGCTCGCTACACGTGTCCCGTTATCGGTCACGGCGCAGGAGAACAGATTTCATGAGCGTATCGCCGCTGCACGGGTCGGGTCCGGGAGTTACGGGCTGGGCCAACTGGCGGCTTACGAGTCCGGCGCTCGCGGTCCATCACCCCGACCCTGTGCGCCGGCTCGTGCTCATGGGCACGGCCGGCCTGGAGTTCGAGCTTACGCCGGGGCTGGATGCCGTATGGGGTTACGAGCCTTCGCGGGAGATCCTGCGCGACCTGATCCGGCTGTTTGCCCATGGCGAGTCGCTGGCCAACGAGGACCTGGTCGAGATGCGCTCCAAGGCCGGCATGCGGCCGGGTGTGGAGGAGAGCCACGCCGGCATGTTCCCGGCGCCCCGGCAAAACGGTATACGCCTCCTCGCGCAAACCGAGGAATGTATCGCAGCGCTGCCCCACTAAACGCTGATTGTTCATGGCCGGGAGGATCATGTGATTCCGCTCGAAAGCAGCCAGCGGCTGCTCCAGCTCATCGATCGCGTCCAGCTCCGCACACTTCGGACGATGCGGTCACTGGACCCGGATCGAGCAATCGGCCCGCCATGCCCGGCTGGTGCGGGACTTCCTGGCCGAGGCGGCGGATCGATAGCGATCTGTACTTGCGGACGCGGTCTGGTTCCACGCCCCGGGTGAGCCCGTGCTAGCATCCGGTTCCATGGGACGCCTGCTGGAGTCGGCCAGACCGGCGATGCCCCCGAAGAGGCCTGCCGCCCTCATCTGTCTGCGACGCTCGCCGCGGACCTGTTGGCTGACCCTCGCTGTACTCGTTTCCCTGCCCGGTATCGCCGCGGACGACCTGGACGCGCCCGCCCCCGAGTCCCGCGCCCGGACGCCCGAGACAACCGGCGCGGAAGACCTGGCAGCCGAAGTCGTCATCGAAAAGAAGGCAAAGACCTCACCCGGCGCCCTCGAGAAAATGGTCGATGCCATGCACGACGGCATCTCCTCGCGGGTGGAGCAGGCGGCTCTGAAAGCCGATTCGTTCTTTGCCGAGGACCGCTACTATGCCGACGGCACCGAGACCTACGCGCGGCTGAGCCTTCAGTCCACGTGGGAACGGGGAGAAGACACCGAGGCCAGGGCCCGCATCCGGGCACGCGTGGACCTGCCGGGGACGGAGGAGCGCATCCGGTTATTCCTGGAGGGGGGCGACCCGGAAGAGGTGCCGGGGTCCGGCTCCGATTCCATTCCTCAGGCGCTGGACGACAATGACTACAATCTGGGTCTCGAGGCGCAGATAAAGAACACCGGCGCCTGGGACATCCGCCCGGGCCTGGGTGTCAAGGCCGCCATACCGCCGGATCCCTTTGTCCGCCTCCGGGCCATCCGCTACGAGCGTCTGAAGAAATGGCTGTTCCGGTTTTCCGCCGGCGCCGCGGAATACCTCGACGACGGGACCGAGCTGCAGACGCGCCTGGATTTCGACCGCAAGCTGGCCACGGACTGGCTGTTCCGCTCGGCCAGTCGTCTGCGCCGCCTGGACTCGAAGGACCAGATCGAGCTGGATCACCAGTTCACCGTGTTCCAGCGTCTGAGCGGGCACGCGGGACTGGCATATGATGTCGGTGTGCGCGCCAGCGACGAGCCCGACTGGGATGTGGATAACTACTATACGCAGGTCCGCGCCCGCTTCCGGGCGTACAAGAAATGGCTGTTCGTAGAGATCAAGCCCCAGCTGCTGTTTCGTGAAGAGGACGACTTCGACCCGAGTTTCCGTTTCTCCGTGAGGCTGGACGCGGTGTTCGGGGAGCAGTATCGGGACAATTCCCAGGCGGCCTCATCCGCGGCGTTGATGCGTTCGCGGGGCGCGAGCGACTCGCATGCGACCGGCAGCCCTGGCCGATATACTCGTGCTGACGACGCCGGGTGGGCGCCATGAGCGGGGAGGCACGTGGGGAAGCTGTCACAGTTCTACCGGGAGCTGAGCCGCCGGCGGGTCTTTCGCACCGTGATTGCCTATGTCTTCGTGGTCTGGGTGCTGTCCCAGGGCGCCGCGGATCTGTTCCCGGCCTTCGGTCTGGAGGACTGGACCGTACGCGCGTTCGTTCTCGGGGCGATCGCCCTGATTCCCGTTGTGGCGCTGTTGTCATGGCGTTTCGACATCACGCCCGAGGGTGTGATCGCTGACCCGTTCAGTGACCCGGGCATCCTGGCCGAGGAAGACCTGGCACCCGGAAACGCCTCGGAATGGGCCATGAATCGTCATGACGCCAGCGGCGCCGGCTACCTCTCGGCGATCTGGAACGGACCGGACGGCAGCCCGCAGCGGCGGCAGTTTTTCGAGCCGGTGGTCATAGGCCGTGATCCGGGCAGCGATCTGCAGATCGCCGATCCCCGGGTGAGCCGCGTGCATGCTCTGCTTTATGCCGAAGACAAGGTCTGGAAGCTGAGAGACATCCACAGCTCCAACGGCACGTTTGTCAACGGCAAACGAGTGACCAGGATCGATTTACCGCCGGATTGCCGGGTGCGTTTTCACCATGAGGGCCCGGAGCTGGAGCTGTCCGTGCATAAGGTCGAGCGAACGGCCATGACCCGGGATGCTGGAACCCGGGAGGACCTGACGCGCTCCGGCCGTTCCGCGACTTCCACACCGCAAGCGGGTTCAGACTAGCCCGTGATCGGCGAGACCCTGTCTCACTACCAAATCACCGGTCGTCTGGGCTCCGGCGGCATGGGGGAGGTTTACCGGGCGCAGGACACGCGGCTGGGCCGGGAAGTGGCGCTGAAAGTGCTGCCCAGGGAGATGGCGCGGAACCAGGCAAAGCTGGAGCGGTTCAGCCGGGAGGCCTGTGCCGTGGCCGCGCTCAATCATCCCAACATCGTCACGATTCACTCGGTGGAAGAGGCGGGCGGTTCCCACTTCATCACCATGGAGCTGGTGTCCGGGCACACCCTGGACAACGAGTTCGCCGAGAACGGCCTGGCGCTCAACAGGCTGTTCGAGCTGGCCATCCCCATCGCCGATGCCCTGTCCTGTGCCCACGACAACGGCATCGTGCACCGGGACCTCAAGCCGGCCAACGTCATGGTCTCCAGCGACGGACGGGTCAAGGTGCTGGATTTCGGCCTGGCCAAGCTGCAGGGCGGCGAGACGGATCTGGCGGAAGCGGCCACGGTCTCCCGCCTGCTCACCCAGGACGGCGCCGTCATGGGCACATACCCCTACATGTCGCCGGAGCAGGTCGAGGGCAAGCGGCTCGATAACCGCACGGATCTGTTTTCGTTCGGCACCATGCTCTATGAAATGGCCACCGGACAGCGGCCTTTCGAAGGCGAGAGCTCCGCTGCCCTGATGTCCTCGATCCTGCGGGACCAGCCGGATGCTCTCTCCGAGCTCCGGCCCGATCTGCCGCGGCACCTCGGCCGGATCGTTCGCCGATGTCTGGAAAAAGACCCGAGGGATCGCTTCCAGTCGGCGCGCAGCATCCACAACGAGTTGCGGGGCCTGCGCACCGAAAGCAACAGCGAGCTGGTGACGGGCGCCTCCGCCGCTGCCACCCGGGCGGTGCGCTACGAGCGGCCGTGGATCGCCGTCACCCGTTTCAAGGTGGGCTCCGCCGACCCGCTGCTCGAGGATTTCGCGGAGGGGCTTGCCGAGGACATCACGGCGGGGCTTGCGCGGTTCAACTACCTGTCGGTGGTGGCCAGGGAGTCCACGCGGAGCGCCGCCAGCCAGAGCGACAACACCACTGAGCTTGCCGAGCGGCTCAAGGCTCGATTCCTGATCGAGGGCAGTGTCCGCAAGGCGGGACCCTCGATCCGGGTCGGAGCCCGTCTTGTGGATCTTCGCAGCGGCGCGCATCTCTGGGCCGAGAGCTACACGCGCAACATGGATGCCGAGGACATTTTCTCGGTCCAGGACGATATCACCGGCCGGATAGTCGCAACCGTGGCTGACAGCTACGGTGTGCTGGCACGCTCCCTGATCGCGGCCATCGAGGACAAGCCCGACGCGGAGCTCATGCCGTCGGAGTGGCTGTTGCGCATGTTCGATTTCCTGATGCAGCTGTCCGCCGAGCCACACCGGAAACTGCGCGATGGCATCGAGGGGGCGGTGAAGCGACATCCGCGGGAGGCGGACGTGTGGGCGGTGCTGGCGCAGACGTATCACTGCGAATGGTGTTTCGGTTTCAATCCCCGCCCCAATCCGCTGGAACGGGCGCTTGCCGCCGCCGAGCGGGCGGTGGCATTGGACGGCACCAACGAGCAGGCTTACCAGGCTCTGGCCCAGGTCTGCTTCAGCAGCCGCAATCTGGCCCGCTTCAGGCCGGCGGCGGAGCGGGCCATGGAGCTGAACCGGCTCGATACCAGCGTCGTCGGCATTCTCGGAACTGCCCTCGTGCATGCCGGAGAGTTCGATCGGGGCGCGGCCATCTGCAATCGGGCCATGGATCTCAATCCCCATCATGCGGGCCACGTGCAATTCGGGCCCTTGTGGATGCACTTCGCGAAGGGCGAGTACGAGGCGGCGCTGGACTGCGTGTCACGGGTCAACATGCCGGACTATTTCTGGCAGCACTTGTCCACGGCGGCCATCTGCGGGCACCTCGGTCGCCTCGCGGAGGGCCGGGAGGCGGGGCGCAAGCTGTTCGACGTGTTTCCCGATTTTCTCGCCCAGGGCCGCCAGCAGATCGAGGTCTGGCACTACCAGGACGGCCTGATCGAGCCGATTCTCGAAGGCCTCCGTCGAGTGGGTCTGGAACTGCCCGACGAAGCGGGTGATACGCAGGAGAAAACCGGTGTCCGGGCCGATGCCGAGCTGTCCGCTGCTCCCGCGTCAGGACAAGCGGACGCGCCTGCGGGCGGCCCCTCGCGCGATGACGCCTCCCCGCGAGAAGGAATCGAGTCCGTCACGGATTCCGCCATGCCCGGGAGTGGACAGGGCTTGCCCGAATCCATCGCGGTGCTGCCGCTGGAGAACCTCAGCGGCGACTCCGAACAGGCGTACTTCGTGGCCGGCATGCATGACGCCATCATCGGCGAGCTGGCGAGACTCAGTGCGCTGACGGTCGTTTCCAGGCGTTCGGTCATGCCCTTCGAAAACAGCGCTGCGCCGCTGGCCGAGATTGCCGGGAGCCTCGGCGTCGAAGCGGTAATGGAGGGGTCCGTCCTGAAAGCCGGCGAGCGGGTGCGTATCAATCTGCAGCTCGTTCAGGTCACACCTGAACGCCACCTGTGGTCGGAGAGTTTCGAGGGGAGCCTCGAAGAGGTGCTCGACCTTCACCGGCAGGTGGCGAACAAGGTGTCGGACGCGGTGCGGGCACGGCTCACGAGAGACGAGGTTCAGCGCCTTGAGAACCGGCGCAGGGTAAACCCCGAAGCATACGAAATCTATCTCAGGGCGCGCGCCCACAATACGCTGCTGGCCAAGGAGAATCGCCGCGCGATCGAACTCTACGAGTCGGCGATCGACCGGGACCCGGGGTTTGCCCTTGCCTATGCCGGCCTGGCCCGGAACTGGGCCAACCAGGCCACGCTGGGACTGGTCGAGCCGAACGCCGCACTGTCCCGGGCGGCCAAGGCGGCCCGCCGCGCCATCGCCCTGGATCCGGACGCCGGCGAGGCCCTGGCCGTGCACGGCCATGTCGCGTTCGTGCTGGACCGGGACTGGCGGCAGGCGGGCGAAGCCCTGGCCAGCGCACGGCAAAAGGAGCCCAGCAATCCGACCGTGCTCGTGGATTCGTTGTTCTACCTGGCGTTGACCGGGGCGAACGACGAAGCCATCGCGCTGGGCGACCGGGCCGCCGAGGTGGATCCCCTGTCGGTGCAGACCTTGTTCTGGCGAGCCTGGGCGTATGTCGTTGCCGGGCGATACGAGGCGGCCATCAGGCTTCTCGACGAGGCGATGGCAGTCGACTCGACTGCGCCGTACGCGGTGTTGTGGACCGGCGTGGCCCATGGTCTGTCAGGCCAGCGGAGTGAAGCCGAGACCTGGGCGCGCCGTGCCGAAGCGCTGGATCCGGCCTCGAAGTGGGCTGATTTCGTGTGCGTGCTGGGCGCCACGTACATGATGAGCGGGCGTTCCGATATGGCCCGGCGACTCATGGCACGGCTGGAAGAGCTGGAGCCCGAGCCCAATGCATTGTCGGCGCACCGGGCCTTTCTGCGGGCCTGGCTGGGAGACTATGACGAGGCCCTCGAACTCGCTCGAATTGCCCTGGAGGCCAGGCATCCCGCCACGATTTTCTGGTTCAACCACCCGGTCTGCGAACCGCTTCGTGCAGATGAGCGAATCGCGGCGCTGCTGGAGGCCACAGGGTTTCCCTCGAAACGTTCTGCTCGGCGCATCGATGCGGGGGGATAGCCGCCTCGGTCAGCCGTGCCCGGTAAGGCCGCCCTCCGCCTTCGCCGCCGAGCCGCCGCGCAGGGCTTCGGTCACCAGGTCCCGGGCCAGCTCGGTAGTTTGCGCCACCGGCGCATGAATCATTCGCGCCCGGGCGGCAAGGGCCATCGCGAGGGCCTGGAGCACATCGCCGTTGCTGGTTTCTCCGAGCACCCGGATCTCCCGGTCGAGGGTGTGCAGCACCGCGTTCAGGAGTTGATTGACCCGCATGGCGGATCCGGTATCCGGATGGAGATCGAACTCGAAGTCGATGACCTCGCCGGTCTGGGTGGTCACGCGATAGGGGAGGTGACTTGGCATGGCAATCCGTCCGGCTGGTAGCAGTTGGAGGGCCCGATTGGGCCGGTTTGGCGATGGGGCAACGCCGCGGCGTCCTCGCAAATTCGCCCGTATCGCGTTCGTCGGATTCGGTTTGTTGTTCGTGCTCGCCGGCGGCGCCTGTGCGAAACAGGACTCACCGGAGAGGGGCGAACCCGCCGTTGGCGGCCCCTATCGCTCAGTGCCGCCCAGCCCAGACGGAATCGGCAAGCTTTACATGGGCCGGGAGATTTCCCACGTCATGGGCCACCGTGGAGCAGCCTGGCTGGAGCGCCCGGACCGCGAGCAAGAGGAGCGCACCGACCTGCTGATCCAGTCGCTGCCGCTGGAACCCGACGATGTGGTTGCCGATATTGGTGCCGGCACGGGCTATTTTTCATTCCCCATCGCGGCCCGTGTGCCGGACGGCGAAGTCCTCGCGGTGGATATCCAGCCGGAGATGCGGGCCCTCATTGAGCAGCGCAGAATAAAGCTGGGTGTTGCCAATGTCCGCAGCGTGCTGGGCAACGAGACCGACCCGGGTCTGGCGCCGGCCTCCGTGGACGTGATCCTCATCGTCGATGCGTATCATGAGTTCTCCCATCCGCGGGAGATGGGCGAGGCCATGGTGCGGGCCCTGAAGCCGGGCGGTCGGCTGGTGCTGGTGGAATACCGGGGCGAAGATCCTTCGGTGATGATCAAGCCGCTGCACAAGATGACCGAGGCCCAGGCCCGGAAGGAAATGGAAGCGCTCGGGCTGGGCTGGGAAGAGACCATCGGGGTGCTGCCCGTGCAGCATATTCTGGTGTTTCGCAAGCCCTGAGCCGTTTCGTGTTTTGACGCGGGTTGGGCGACAATGCCCGCCTGATCTCCGGGCATCTCCCCGGGCGGGGCATGCGTGACTGCTGACGGCTACGACACCTGGAAATCCCGGCTGCTTGAAATCGCCTTCTGGCCCGTGGCGATCGGGTTTTTCTGGACGCTGGACACGTTCACCAAACTGCAGGACCGCGCCCGGACCGGGGTCGGACCAGATGACTTCCGCCTGATCACCGAGCAGGCGACCAGTGCCGCCGCGGCCTTGGGCATGGTTCTGTTCGTGTCCTGGTGGACCCGCCGGTTCGAGCTGGACCTGGGCCGCCCCTTGCGCAGCGGCGTGGCGCTCATTGCCGGGAGTGTCCTGTTTGCCGCAGGTCATTACGCTTTGATCGTGCTGTTCAGAATCCTCGTTTTCTACTTTGCCGGGCGCCAGTACGGCCACGCGCAGAGCCATCTCGAGAATCTGCTGTTCGAATTCCAAAAGGACATCAAGATCTTTCTCTCGATGGTGGCGATCATGGGGGTCTACCGGCATTTTCGCGCCGCCGGACCGGCCGCCTCGGTGGGTGACCCGGAGCCGGCCTCCGCCGACACGGCGATGTCGAAGCTTCTGGTCCAGACCGGGCGGGGTGAGCGGGTGCTTGACGCCGCGCAGATCGACTATCTCCAGGCGGCGCGCAACTATGTGTCCGTGCACGCGGATGGACAGGAGTTCGTGGTTCGGGAAACCCTGGGAAATCTCGAGAACTCGCTGCCCGACAGCCGTTTCGTCAGGACCCATCGAAGCTATGTCGTGAATATCGACCGCGTGACGGAAATCCGGCCCACGGACTCCGGGGCCTGGCGCGTCCTGCTCTCGAGCGGGGCCGACGTGCCCCTGAGCCGCAGCTACCGGGGCCCCTTCAAGGAGTTGATACGCGGCTAGCAGGCTCAGGCTTTCTTGACGCTGACCACTACCTCAATCCATTCAGCCAGCGTTCAGGCGGGCCGCCCCATCCTAGGACCTGCAAGGCTGAAAAGGAGTGAGACCTATGCGGAGACTATTTGCCATTGGACTGATCGGCGCCTCGTTGACCGGTGCTGCGACGAGTGCCCACGCTGGTGACGAAGCTGCGGCGTTCTTGTTCGGCACGCTCGTGGGCGGTGCCCTGGCGGAGGACGGTGGGCGCGCCCGCGTTTACGTGAGCCACTATCCGGATTATGTCGTGGCACGCCACGGCAAGAAACGGCAGGCTTACCGACAGGGCTACCGGGATGCCCGGCGTGATCTTCGCCGCCACGTGCCGCCGCGCCACTGGCGGCATGGACCGCGCCCCGGATACCGTCATGCCTACGGATATCGTGGTGTGCGGCCGGCCCGACAGGCGTACCCGCATGGCTATCGCGCGGGCTATCGCGATGCACGCCGCGACGCGAAACGGATCGAACGGCGCCGCGATCACTATGACGAGCATCCGGCGGAGCGCAGCTGGGAATGGCGGGGGTCCGGGCCCGGACGCCGGGGCGGTCGGCATGACCGAAACGAAGGCCGTCGGGCTCACTAGTCCCGCGGCCTGGCCACCGCCGGTTTTCGGCACAGAAAAGGCCCGGCGACCCTGGTCGCCGGGCCTGACTGAGAGCGCCGCCCGGTCACGTCCGGAGCGACGGCAGGTTCCTACTTATAGGCGTGCATCTCAACGCGGCGATTCCTCGCCCGGTTCTGCGGAGAGTCATTGGCCACGTGCGGAATCTCCTCTCCGAAACCCTTCACGTCCATCCGCTCGTCCGCGATGCCCTTGGTCAGGAAGTAGTCGTGAACGGCCTGGGCCCGGCGCAGGGAAAGATCCTTGTTGTAGTCCGCATCGCCGACGTCGTCGGTGTGCCCCTGGATTTCCACGTTGATGTCCGGGTTGGCCACGAGAATCTTGGCCGCCTCGTCCAGCAGGTACATGTCGTCACCCACGAACTCGGCGCTGTCGAAGGGGAACAGGACGTCTTCGTCCGCCAGGATCCAGCAGCCGCGGGAGTTGACCTTCACGCCCCGCGGGGTGATCGGGCATTCGTCCACGTTGTCCGGGACCCCGTCACCGTCCGCGTCGCCGTAGGCGGTGGTGCGCACCGGGGCGTCCGTGAGCAGGGCGGCGCTGACGTACGACGCCATCGCGGTGGGGGCCGTGAGGTCATTCGCGTTGACCGCCTGACCGCAGCCGCCGACGCTGGCCAGCGTCTGGGCGAAGGTGGCCCCCTTCGGATCGTTGCCCACCTGGATGGGGTAGACGCACAGGCGATCGCCGAAATCGCCCTTGAAACCGCCGACCGCCTTGTCCACGGACTTGGTGTCGATCTTGGCAAAATCGCTGATCAGGAACAGGGCGACTTTCCCGCCCTCGCCGATCGCCATCTTGCTGGTGTCGATGCCGCGGGCCATGGGAGTGGGGCCACCGGCGCACTTGATGTCGCTGAGTCCGTCGGCGAGAGCAGCTTCACTGTAGGGTTCCACGCCGTAGGCGACACGCGCGAGCTTGTTGCCCAGCATGCACTCGGGCCCGAACACGACGAGACCGGCCTTGTAGCCCAGCGCCGGTACCGTGCGGTTGAGATTGGCGACCGTGTCCTTCGCCATCAGGAATTTTTCTTCCCCGTGTTTGCCCATCGATGACGATGCATCGAAGACGATGACGAACGTGTCCACCTTGGCGATCTTGTCGCTGGTATCGATGGATACCGGAGTGAAAGGCGCCGGCGAGTAGGTCGGCTTGCTGCTGGCACATCCGGCCAGCAGACCTGCGGCCATTGCGCAGGCAATAACGGATCGAATCTGGGTCTTCATAAGGTCCCCCCTTGTCCCTGGGGTTGGCCGCAATCGACCGCCCCGGTGTAGATACGTGTTTGTGGGTTAGATTGGTAGATTGGCGTACAAACCATGACCAGACCGGCCGACCCCCATGAGGCTGATGGTCCGCTGCCGGCTGCTCCATGAAGTACTTATAGCCGCTTTTTCGGACGATAGCGCTAGGTGGAAGCCACAATTGTAGCCCTTCCTTGAAATTCCATCTCGTCCCCTGACGTTATCTCGCAAATGGTGTCACCGAAAGGTAACGGCAGTGTTACCGGGTACCGGCCGGCCCTGTCTGGTCAGTGATACAGCACGACCGGCGTCATCGGCGGGAGGCCGACGTCGATCGGGCCCGTTGTGAGCTCGGTATCGGTCGCCGTTTCGATCATCCGCAAACCGGGAGATGTAAGCGTCCTGTCCGGAACGATGAGGCGGCCCGCCGAGTCCAGGGCCAGGCCCGGAACGAAGGGCAGTTCCAGCTCCAGTCCACGGGGTGCGGACGCGATCAGCGCGCCGCTTGCGGGGTCCGGCGTCAGGTCGAAGACGCGGACGTCATTTGTCTCGAATCCTCCCGCGACCACGTAGACCTTGCGGCCGCCGAGGCTCACAAGATCGCCGACATCGCCACCGCCCAGGGCTTGCTCGCCGATCAGGAGCCCGTCGCTCGACCACTGGAATGGGTTCACTGATTCGACACCGCCATCCGCAACGCCGAAATTTCCGGCTTGGGAGACCAGCAGCCTCCCGAGATCCGGAGCCCAGTGCAGCGCCACGGGATTGCTGCCGACCAGCGGAATGCCCTGAATTCCCGGCGTCGCGGTATCCACGTCCACCAGGCTGTCCACCGCCGTGTCGACGACAGCGAGGATGCCGGGGCGCGCCGCAACGAAATTGTCGAGGTTCTGCAAGGCGACAAACAGATATTGGCCGACCCGGGCCAGACTTGCGGCCTCCACCAGTCCGTCGGCATCCGCAGGGTCGAGTAGCGGCGTGAGGTCGATGCGGCCGGTGATCTCACTGCCCGCCGGGGCCCGCGGATCCACGAGCAGCAGACTGTTCTCTCCCAGCAGGCTGATATAGGCCTGACGATCACTGACGAAGGCCATGTCCTGGGGATTGCTGCCGTTGCCGGTGCTGAACTGACCCGTTGCGGTGGTGAGATCGTCCGTGTCCAGAATCGAGATGTTGTCGAAGCCGAGGCGGTTGATGAGATAAACCCGGTCATGGTGGTGGACGGCCGCGATGTCGCTCTCGGCAATGCCGGGGCTCGAGGGGAGATTGTTTGCCGCTGAACCGTCGGCGAGATTGACCGTGGAATAGGAGCCCGTGGTGAAGTCCGTCGTCGGGACGAAAACCCGGGGCGGCTCGGGGGGCACCACGACCGGCGTGTTGGGCGGGAGGCCCACATCGATCGGCGCGGCGGTAATCTCCGTATCGGCAACGGTGTCGAACAGGCGTAGTCCCGGCGCCGTAAGCGTGCGGTCGGGGATCAGCAGCCGGCCGCCGTCATCCAACGCCAGACCGGGAATAAACGGCAGGGACAGGCCGATATTGCGGGGATTGGCGGCGCTTACCGCGCCGGAGGCAGGGTCGAGCTGGAGGTCGAAGATCTTCACGTCATTGGCGTCGAAGCCGCCGCTGACCAGATAGGCCTTGCCGCCGTTCACGGCCGCGACGTCGCCGAAATCGCCGCCGCCGAGTTCGTCGCCGGTGAGCAGAAAGCCGCCGCCGCTGAGCGTGTAGGGGTCGACGCGCTCCACACCCCCGTCACTGACACCGAAGGCGCCGGACGTGGAGACCAGCAACTGTCCTATTTCCGGCACGTAGGACAGGGCAACCGGGTTAGAGCCAGCCAGCCCAATGCCTTGCAGGCCGTCAACCGCGGGATCGGTATCGACGAGCGTGTTGTCCGTGGTATCGATCACCGCAAGCGTCCCGGGCCGGGTGACCGCAAAGTTGTCCAGGTTCTGTAGCGCAACGAACAGGTATCGTCCGGCAAGGGCCATCGCGGACGCTTCGATGAGCCCGTCCGTGTCTCCCGGGTCCAGCAAGGGTGCGAGATCGATGCGATCGGTGATTTCCGCGCCGGCAACCGCCGTGGGATCGACGACAAGCAGATCGTTGGATCCCAGCAGGCTGACGTAGGCCAGGTCGTCCCTCACAAAGGCCATGTCCTGGGGATTGCTGCCGTTGCCGGTGCTGAACTGCTTGATGGCCGTGGTCAGATCGGCAAGCGCGAGCACGGTCACGCTGTCGAAACCAAACCGATTGATCACATACACCCGCTGATTGAAGTAGACCGCCGTATTGTCGCTCTCGACAATGCCCGGAGCGGCGGGGAGGTTCACCCGCACGGAACCGTCTCTGAGGTTGACCATCGAGTACGACCCGGTGGTGAAATCCGTAGTGGGCACAAACGCCGACGCGGAAACGGGTGGCGCCTGAACCGGGGGCTGGGGATTGCCGTTGCCGTTGCCGCCGCCCCCGCCGCCGCAGCCAGCCGGCGCGAGGAGCGGGAGCAGGGCAAGCAGCGGGGCGGCGCGGGGGGGCAATAGTCGTCGGGAGGTCTGCGGAGATCGGAGCATGGGCATTCCTTCGCCGTTCGCGGAGCCGCGGCGATGTCAGAGTTTCAGTACGGCACGGCCAAACCACGCGCGACCGGGCAGCGGAAATCCGAGCACATCCGAAATGCGCTCGTCGGTGAGATTTTTCACCTCGAAACTGAATATGACGGTGCGATCCCAGGTCGCGGATACGCCCGCGCTGTGCACTCGCCGGTCAGAGACCTTTTCGAAATTGGCCTGATCCAGATAGTTATCGTCCGCGGCCGTGAATTCGTACCAGCCCCGGAAGCGGTCGTTGTAAACGTCCGCGCGGAGAAACAGCTCCTGCTCGGGAACGCCGGGCAGCCGGTTGCCGTTGAGGAAGGGGATATCGCTGGTGTTTTTCGAATCGATCCAGGCGTAGTTGGCGGTGAGGTCAAGGTGCCCGAACAGGGTCGCTGCGGCGGCCAGCTCGATACCCCGGGTATCCGCCTGGGAAATGTTGACCGGGCGTACCGTCCGCTGGGAGTTTTGCTCGAACAGAATGAGGTCCCGGCTGTCCGACTGGAACCACGCCGCTTCCACGGCAAGCCGGCTGATGCCGAAGCGCTGGGACAGTGTGTCGATGCGGGTATATCCCAGCCCCACGTCCCACTTGTCGGCACGCTCGGCGTCCAGGCCGGGGTTGCCCGTGACGGTCCCCCTGTCGCCAAACAGCTCCGTGAGACTCGGGTAGCGCCAGGCCCGCCCGGCATTCGCCTTTGCGGTCCAGCCATGGCCCAGGTCGATCCGCGCGCCCACCTTGTAGCTGAGGTAATCGTCGTCTTCCCCGGAAGCCTCGCGGCCGGACGGGTCGACCGGGCCGCCGAAGTCGTTGTCGATGGCGACAAACAGGAGCTGGGGCTCCAGGGTGAGGCGATCTCCCAAGGCAAAGATCTGGTCTTCCAGACCCACCTGGTAGATCAGACGTTTCTGATCCCGCGATTTCGTGCCCGCCAGGCGGTCCTCGTTGTCGTAGCGTTCGGACTCGGCCGAGGCCAGAATCGAGACGATCTGATGTTCGCCGAGAAAATAGTCGGCGTAGGCCTCCGCCCCGGCTGCCCGGTTGTCGTTGACGGTGTTCTGCCGGCCGATACCGATCTCGCCCTGGGGATCGCGAAAGTGGGTCTCCTCATCCAGCGCGAATAGCCGCAGCCAGCCGGAGGTGCCCGGCAATCCGAGATCGCTGCTCACCGCCCTGACGTTTACGACATCGCGCCGGGTATCCAGCCGCGCGTCCCGGGACTGGTTGGAGCTAATCCCCGGAACGCCCTCGTCTTTCTCGTAGTGTTCACCGAAGGCTTCGAGTCGCCAGCCATTGCCCAGGGGCAACGCGGCGCTGCCGAACAATTCCCAGCTGTCGAAGTCGTTGTTTTCCCGGTCGGTGATTTCGTCGTCCGAGGTCTCGAAACGGGTGCCGTTGTCGTCCTTGAATTCGAAGTCTCCGTCGGAGCCGGCGAGATTTGCGGACACCAGGTAGTCGGCCGGCCCGGCCCGGCCCGCGCGAGTGCCGTTGAGCTCGTAGGAGTTGAAGGCGCCGTAAGTCACCGCCGCTTCCGTTACCGGCTCCCCTCCGGCTCCCCGGGTGACGATGTTGACGACGCCCCCGATGGCCGTGGACCGGTAGCGCAAAGGGGCAAAGCTGCGGTAGACCTCGATGCGGCGCACGATGCGCAGCGGCACGTTGCTGAGATCAACCACGCCCGTCCGGGCCCGATTGAGTGGTATGCCATCGAGAAGGACGGTCACCTGTTCCGACGAAGAACCCCGTATCGACGCCGTCGCCGGATCTCCCGGGCCACCGAATCGGCGTACGCTGACTCCCACCGACTTCTCCAGGAGTTCCGCAACATCGGTGGCCTCGGCATTGAATTCCGATGCGTCAATGACGGTGACGAACGCGGCACGGCGGGACGCATCGTCCTCGAGGGAGGGTCGAGGATCTCCGGTGACCGTGATGTCATCCAGTTCCCGGGCTTCCTGTGTGTGCGCGTCCGGCCCAGGCAACGCCAGCCCGAGAAGCAGGACTGTCAGAGCGGATGTGACGACAGCGGGCCGGCGACTCAGGCCCCGCTTTCGTCTCTCGGGCAACGCGAACCGGATCCCCCCAGGGACGGACGCTGCCCGATTCGAATGGTGGCTCAACTAACTCTCCGCGCCTGAAGGCCGCGGTCGCGGGGAGCATTGAACGGGAGAGACGCCGGATGCGATCTCACCGGTAAGCGTCGCCCTCCGCAACGCACGACGGGACGAGGCAGGCCGGTCTCCGGGCTGATGGGCGGCCAAGCTGGCCGACGGATCGTCTTCCCGCACTCGCGTGCAGTGACATCATGACCCGCCTTGACCCAATTACCGTTGCGGAGGCAGCGCCGGAATCATCTCTGGATAGAGACCCACCGGTCTTCCCGTTTCAGTCTCCCCGTCCCGTGCCCCGGAGCGGGGAGTCAACCTGCCAAGGCTGCGGCGAGGATACCCCACGGGCGGGCCGCTTGGAAAGCCGCCCGCCCGCGGTGCACGGCGCTACCGGGCGCCGCCCTCGTCAAGCTGGGGCAGGGAGTCAGCCGAAACGCTGGCCGGAACAGACGGCGTGCGGACATTGGCGCCGCCTTCGGCCAGCTGCAGGAACGCGTAGTCAGTAAAGACGTCCGGCGATTCGGACTGCACGCGAACATAGCCACCGCCTTCCTCGAGCACAGTTGCGGGTGCGCCTGAGGGGTCGGCCGCATTACTGCCGAAAGTGGCCATCGCAAAGGCGAAAACAGGAATAATTGCATTCATCTTGAGTTCCTCATCTGGGTTGTTCGAAACAGGCCGTCTTGTACCGGCATTGCGTAGGAAGTCGATGCAGTAGACCGGCCATCGGGACGAGTTATTTCAAACCTGCTGGCCTTTTTTCGAAGACTGCCGAAACCACGATCGGGATCGGTTTTCGGATCCGCTGGTCGAAGCCATCGCTCCTTCCGCCGCGCGGCGGCGTGCCTGGGCCGTCCGTTTCCGCGACAATGGACAAACTGGCTGCCTCGCGGCGGCATCCGAGCACACCGGGGGAACCAGGCTGATGAAGTACGTTGCACTATTGCTCATGTTTGCTGTCTCGGCGGTGCATGCGGACGAAGGCATGTGGACGGTCGACAACTTTCCGTCCGACATCGTGGAACAGCGCTACGGGGCACGCATCGATCAGTCGTGGCTGGATCGGGTGCGGCTTGCCACTGCCCGGCTCGAAGGCGGCTGCACGGGCTCCTTCGTGTCGCCGGACGGGCTCGTGCTGACCAACAACCACTGCACATGGAGCTGTCTCTACGAGCACACCACCGAGGAGGAGAATGTCTGGCGGGACGGGTTTCTCGCCGACGGCCGTGAGTCCGAGCGGCGCTGCGGACAGGAGGCGGTGTCGGTGCTCGTGGCCCTCGAGGACATCACCGCCAAGGTGGCGGAGGCAGCCCGCGGTCTGAACGAAAGCGAGGCCAACGAAGCGCGCAAGAAAACCCTGACACGCCTGGAGCAGGCCTGCGAGGAAGCGTCGGACAGTGAGCTGTCCTGCGAGTCAGTCTCCTTGTATCAGGGCGGGCAGTATTTTCTCTACCAGTACAAGCGTTACGACGACGTGCGCCTCGTATTCACGCCGGAGAACGCTATTGCCGCCTTCGGCGGCGATCCCGACAATTTCAACTTTCCGCGCTGGTGCCTGGACATGGCCTTCCTGCGGGTCTACGAGGACGGCAAGCCGGCGAGCACACCCGACTTTCTCCAGTGGCGCCCCGAGGGCGCGGCGAAGGGGGAGGCGGTCTTTATTTCCGGCCATCCCGGTTCCACGGACCGACTGCTCACCGTGGAAGAGCTCAAGTTTCTCCGTAACGTCACGGTACCCCACTGGCTGATCCGCTACTCGGAGCTCCGCGGCCGCTACCTCCAGTTCTCCAAGGAGGACGAGGAGGCGAAGCGCCTCGTGGCCAACCGGCTCATTCGGATCGAGAACGCCATCAAGGTCCGTCGCAATCAACAGGCGGCGCTGCTGAATGACGAACTCATGGCCCGCAAGCAGGCCGGAGAGGAGCAGATGCGCGCCGCTGTGGCAGCGGATCCCGCGCTCGCCGCGATGGTGGGTAACGCCTGGGAGGATATTGCCGAAGCCCAGGCGACCTACCTCACGTTTCGTGATCACTACACGTTCAATGAAGGCCGTGCCGGCTTTCAGGGGAGCCTTTTCGGCTACGCCAGGACTCTGGTCCGGGCGGCCGCCGAGCGGGAGAAACCCAACGAGGATCGCCTGAGGGAATTCACCGACGGCGCGCTGCCGGGAGTAGAGCAGCGCTTGCTGGCGTCGGTGCCGGTGCCGCCGCGGCTGGAGAAACTGGTGCTGGCCTACGGTTTCGAGAAGCTGCGGGAGTTCCTCGGCCCTGACGACCCCTTTGTGCATCAAGTCCTTGGGGAGCAGTCGCCGGACGGTCTGGCCCAGTCGCTAGTGGAGGATACGCGGCTGGCCGACGCGGACTATCGTCGCGAACTCTGGGAAGGCGGCGCGGAGGCGATCGCCCGGTCGGATGATCCGATGATTCGGCTGGCGGCGAGTGTCGACGAGGAGGCACGCAGCCTACGCAAACGCTATGAGGATGACGTCGAGGCGGTGATCACGACCGCGTCCGAGAACATCGCCCGGGCTGTCTCTTATACACA
>JARFQW010000187.1 GCA_029287575.1 Gammaproteobacteria bacterium
ACGAGATTAGGTCGTTGGTCTCGTGGGCTCGGAGATGTGTATAAGAGACAGGACCAGGACTGCGCGGACCAGGACTGCCTCGCCGCGTCTCCTGGTCCGGTTTCACGGTCAGACGGCGATGTGGACCTCGTCGGTATAAACGGCAACCAGCGATCCATGCGTGGAGAAACCTGCTAACGCCGCAACCGTTCTAGTCCCCGGCGATCAGCCGGCGCAGCGCCTCGCTCTTCACAAAATCCACGGCCTTGGCCAGCTCCGCCATGTTCGACCCGGGTGGCGCCATGGCGACTTCGTCGAAAGACACGGCCGAACCCGATTCCGTTGTCCGGATCGTGATGGTCCAGATCACATAGGCACCGAGACCCTGCAACGGGCCAAAGGGTGCCTCCAGGCGAAGAATCTCGCCTTCTTTCACGTACTTCACTTCCCCGTGCGTGACGGACCCGCCCGGCCAGTCCTCCCGCCACAGCCCGCCGGCGGCGGGGTCCAGGGACAAGTGGCCGGCATCGCCGGAATACGTGTGATCCGGATGCCACCAGTCCGCGGGGCGGACCAGCCGCGCCCAAAGCCGATCCCGGGATACGGTTGCGTTGGCCTCGTGATGCAGTACGAAGTGGGTATCCGAGGAGGAAACGATCTCGCCCGGGGAATGCGTCCAGACCAGCAGGCCCAGAAGACAGAGCAGGGGGCGGGGGTTTAGCTCGATCACCGGTTCTCTCCCTTCGACAGCACAGTATCAGGATAGCGGGCAAAACCGGGACGTCCGGCATGCAAACAGACGGTCTCGTACTTCGACCCCGCGGCTGTGGCGTGCCGCCGTGGCCTGGCGTTGGCCGCGACCAGGAGACGCTACCGTGATCTGGACGACAATCTGGGCGGGGAGTGCCTCGTCGGCGCAAAATAAGGCCCCCGCGTGTCAGCGCGGGGGCCTTGCGTACGAAGTCGTCTGGCCGCGTGCGGCGGCTAGCGCTCGATGGTGTAGCCCAGCTGCTCGAGCACGAACCGGTCTTCACCCATGGAGCGCACACTCACCGCCTTTCCGTCACCGTTGAATTCGAACCGCGTGATGCTGCGATTCTCGAATGGCAGGCCGCTCACATCGTCCGTGTCTTTCGTCTCGTCGACAACGTAGACCACGTTACCCTTGCTCAGAACCTCGACGATGCTGCCCTGGTCCACCGCCCAGGTTTCGTCGTTGGCGCGGTCTATACCTGCAAGCACTTCGGCCTTCGATAGATCCGCCGCGATAATGCCCCGGCGAACCTCGATGGGCACGGACTTGCCGTCTCGCTTCACCACCGCCTTGACCGGTTCTCCGGGTTTGCCGCGGAAGGACATCCGATCCCTGTTCTCACGGGTAGACGGCACGCCGGCCACCGACTCGAAGACGTCGCCGACCTGCAATACCGAGGCCGCCGGAGTGCCGGGTGTGACGTTCGCCACGACCATCTGGTCCTGATTCTTGGGGTCGAGTGCGAATCCGAATCCCACATAACGGGACTGATGGAACACACCGTTGTCCGCCATGTGCTTCTCGACCATCGCCCGGGTTTCCGCCTGGCCCTTGTGCGTGGCCTTGATCCAGTCCGAAGCGACCTTTTCGTTGGTATTCTCATGGTGGGCCGCCCATGCCGATGCGCCGAACACCAGCATCAACACACCCAGCCCCAATTTTCCAAAATGATTCATTGCTTGTCCTCGTCCCTCTCGAGACTGTTCTTGTGACGATTCCAAAGCCGGCCGGAATGGCCGGTTCGAGCTGAAGTCCAAGTCTAGACCCCGCATGAGTCTTTGCCAGTCTGCGTGGTTGGGGTGGCCCGGCGCCGAAGAAGCGTCCAGCCATGGGCCTCTCGGACTGGCAAGGGTGCCGGACCTGTGATGCCGCTCGCTTCGGGGCCTTGTGTGGTGCGGGAACATTTGCCGGTGCGGATGGGGTGGTTTCCAGGCAGGACCAGGCTCCCATTGCCGTTCGGTCTCCAGCCGGGAACTTGGCGTGCGCCGCGCGTCGCTGCAAGCCGCAGGACCTGCGGGAGAAACTGACAACAAAAAGGCCCGTGAACGTACAATGGTGCAGACTGTCACGCTCGAGCCGTCTTGCCGTGGGCCGCATCAGGAAACAGACCACGAAGTCGGACCGGGCCGTTGCCTGCGAACGAGGTCTTGATGAGTATTCGTTGCCTGAACGCGGCTTTCGTCGCGCTCGTACGATTTCCGTTGGCCGCTGGCGTCTTGCTCGCCGTATTGACCACGGCCTCGATGCCTGTCGCCGCGGACCCCTGGTCCAACGCGCTGGAGATTCGCGGCGGCGCCGTGGTGATGGACATTGACTCGAGCTTCAGGGTGGACTCCAGGTCCCTGGGCAAGGGGACGACGATCGACGCCGAGGACGATCTGGGCCTGGATGACGACGACAGCGTTTTTCGGGGTGAGCTGGCCTGGCGTTTCGCCCGCCGCCACAAAATCAGCGCCGGCTATATGGACTTATCCAGAGACGCCCGGACGGTGACCGAGGAGGAGTATCAGGTCGGCGATGTGGTGTTCCCCGCAGGCGTTCCGGTGGCCACCGACTTCGACCTGAGTCTCGTGGATTTTTCCTACTCCTACTCACTTGTTCAGACCGACCGATTCGAGATTGCCCCCCTGGTCGGGGTCTACTGGCTGGATTTCGACGTGGAGGTCCGCAGCGACGCATTGGGCCTGCGCGAGGGCGACAGCGAGGAATTGCCGTTGCCGACCTTCGGCGCAAGGGCCGTTTATCAGCTTTCTCCCTCGTGGCGGCTCATGGGCAACGCGCAATACTTCTCCATCAGCTACGACGACTACGATGGCGAGATCATCGAACTCGGGGCCGGGGTCGAGTGGAATGTGTGGAGCCGGTTGAGCCTCGGTGCGGGCTACTCGCGAATCGATCTGGATGTCGAGAACAAGAAAAGCAACGGTGGGCGAGGGGAGTATGTCTACGACGGCCTATGGGTCTACGCGGGTGTGGCGCTTTAGCCTGATTGTTGCCGCTGTTCTTGCTCTTGCGCATGAAGACCTCCTCGTCAGGGCCGTCATCATGCCGAAATTCGAGAGATCTGTGGACCTGATCTACGGGAAGGGGGCGGGTCCACCGAAAGCAGAGTTGCCACTGATCGTTAATTCGAATGCTGAACTGTCCCGACCGGCGGCCCTTCAAGGCTTCCAGTCTATTGTCAGGAGGGACCTTGACATCATCGAGCCTACCTGCGATTTCGAGCTGACGGAGCTTTCGCCGTGCCACCTTCGAAATATTCACGAAGCGCCTGACTCTGTCGCCTCGTGCGAGTGCCTCGGTATCAGAGCATTTGAACGATCTGATCATGCCGACTAGCAACGCCACGCGTGATTAACGTCAAGCGTCACTATGCCGTCCAACGCCTTGAACAGTGGCAGCAGAACCCTTGAATCGCCAGGCCCGAGTTCCGTTAGACTTCCCAACATGAGCGAGAAATCAGATAAGGAGACTTCAGCCCAGGATCAGTATGTCCTGCCGGACGGTCGGGGCCGCATCGCCGTGGTGCTGGGCGCCAGCGGCTATATGGGCTCCAACATGGTTCCGGCCCTCGCAGCGCAGGGCTGGCAGGTCCGCGCCACGGCCCGCAATCCCGCGGTGCTCGAGGCCAGGGAATGGGGCGATCGCGTCGATTGCCTGGCGGTGGACGTCCTCAAACCCGAGACGCTTCCAGCTGTCCTGGAGGGGGCGGACGTCGTGTACTACCTGGTGCACATGATGTGGACCGGCGGGGACTTCGTGCCGGTGGAGCGCCAGGCGGCGGAGAACGCCGCGAAGGCCTGCGCGGCTGCCGGGGTCCGGCGCATCGTTTACCTCGGCGGCATCATGCCCAGAGAAAAGCGTTCCCGGCACATGGAGGGCCGCGCCGTGGTGGGTGATGCCCTGCGGGAGGGGTCGGTGCAAGTGATCGAACTGCAGGCCGCCATGATCGTCGGTCCGGGTTCGGCGGCGTTCGAGGTAATCCGCGACCTGGTCAATCACCTGCCCGTGATGGTGACACCGAAATGGGTGCGCAACCGATCGACGC
Organism: Gammaproteobacteria bacterium; assembly: GCA_029287575.1. Taxonomy (GTDB): domain Bacteria; phylum Pseudomonadota; class Gammaproteobacteria; order Steroidobacterales; family XN24; genus JARFQW01. Next base: position 4,062 of record JARFQW010000187.1, read on the forward strand.
CCATTGCCCTGGAGAATGTCCTGACCTACTCACTGGCGGCTGCGGACCTGCCTTTCGAGGGGCATCGCACGCTGGAACTAGCGGGTCCGGATACCTTGTCTTACCAGGAGATCATGGATATCTATGGGGAGTTCGCAGGCAAGAAGACCCGTGTCATTCCGGTTCCGGTGCTCACACCCACGCTCTCCAGCTACTGGCTGTATCTCGTCACGTCCGTGCCGCCGACCACGGCCATGTCACTCGTGGAGGGGCTGGCCCACGACTACATCGGCGATGATCGCGAGATCCGGGAACTCGTGCCACAGCACCTGCTGACCTTTCGCGAGTCCGTGGCCGCCACGCTGGCGGCCGAGAAGAACCATGAAGTGCCCGCCCGCTGGGTCGAGGGGTCGATCGCCTGTCGCGACTGGAACCCGAAGTACGCCTATTACGCAAAGCAGTACTGCAGCGAGCAGGAAACCAGCGCATCGCGCGACGCGGTATTCCGGGTCCTGCAGCAGTTCGGCGCCAATGGCGACTTCTTTGCCTACAAACCCCTGTGGTGGCTGCGCCGTGCCTTCGATTGGCTGATCGGCGGTCCCAGCTTCCGGACGCGCCGCAGGGATCCGGACACCCTGCGCATGGGCGACATCGTGGACGGGTGGCGAGTGCTCGGACTGGAGCCCGGCAAACGGCTCACGCTATTGATGGAGATGCGCGCTCCGGGTTCCGGGGTTCAGGAGTTCTCGGTGCGAGAGCAGGACGGAAAGTGCGTCATTCGCATGTGCGCCTACTGGCATCCGGCGGGTGTATGGGGGCTGTCCTACTGGTACGGCCACCTGCCCTTGTACGGACCCCTCGTACGCGGCGCGCTCAAGGAAATCGCGCGTCGGGCCGAGGCCCTGGAGGAGACCGAGAGCGCTTTCTCCCGGGTCTAGACTGCGCCCGCTCCGGACCGTTCCGAGACCGATGCGTCTGGACAGGGCCCGCCGATGCCGGGGCTCTGAATCCCGGATCCGTTGCGCAGGTTCGATTCAGGTGTGCAGATAGAAGACCTTGCTGACGATCTTCCACTGACCCTCGAACTTGAGCAGGTTGAAGAAGTCCGTGAACCGGTGACCGGTCCAGTCGTCCATATCCAGGCGCACGCTTGCACAGGTGCCCACGACGTCGATTGACGTGAAGCGGGCTTCCAGGTTGCTGGCGGGCCCGTTGGAGTCATTCCAGTCGTACAGGCCCTGAATCGATCCGCCAAACAGGTCGGGGCCCACGTACCCGTAAATATTGGCGTCTTCATGAAAGGCCGGGCGCATCGTGTGGCCAACGCCGGTTCGGGCCCCTTCAAGATAGTGTTCGACCACGGCCTTGATGGCATCGATCTCGTTTACGTAGCTCGGCTCGGACACGGTTTTTCCTCCCCCGGACACTTAAATGCAGCCTAACAGGGCGCGTTGCCTGCGAGACCGGAGTGGCAGGTCATGACTTGTGGACGATCACCAACGGATCAAAGCGTCGCAGCATTGCCATGTGTGCCGCAATTGAGGGTAGCAGGGCGGCAATAGGGCCACTTCCCCCGAGGTATATCCGGCCGGCTGGAGTATGCTCTGTTCCGACCCCGTCCCGGAGCCGAGCCTGACCATGGTCCTTCGCCTGATGTTGCTGATCGTTCTGCTGAGCTACGCTGGAACCCTGTCGGCCAGCGACGGAGCGGCCACCCTGAGTCTTGAGCTGGGCAAGGTCTTCACCTTTTTCTTTCTTACCCTGGGGCCGAAGGCGGTAATCGGACCGTTTGCCCGCAGCACGGCCGCGATGGACGCCGGGTCGCGTCGCCGGGTGGCGTTGGTGACCACCGGTATTTCCCTGCTGTCCGTGCTCATTGCGGCGACCATCGGCGTACGCGTCCTCAACGGCTGGGGTATTTCCACCGGCGCGCTGCTCATAGCGGCGGGCATCATTCTCTTTCTCGTTGCCCTGCAGTCCATTCAGGACCGTTACGATCCCCCGGATCGTGCGGAGGCCGCGCCGCCGCCTGATCTCCCGGTTCGCCAGGTGGCCTTCCAGATGGCCTTTCCCTACATCGTCTCCCCCTACGGTGTGGCGGTAGTGATCCTGGTGCTGACGACCCGCCCGGACTTTGTATCCGTCGTGCCCATCCTCGCCATGCTGGTCGGCATCATGCTGCTCAACGGTGTGGTCATGCTCAACGCGCATCGAATTGCCCGCTCCGCCTACCTGGCGCCCACGATGGCCGTGGTCGGGTCGGTTCTTGCCGTGCTCCAGGCAGCGCTCGGTATCCAGGCCGTCCTGGCCGGCCTGAGGCTGGCTGGAGTCTTCTGACGGTATGAACAGGGCAGGATAGCCGGCCCTCGTGGCGGCTCCGGTAGTGCTCGGAGACCACGCATTGGCACCGGGGGCTATTTCTTTTCTTTCGTACCCGTGGGCTTGCCGGCATCGGACCCCGGCTTGGGATAGTCTCCAAGCGAGGTCTTCAAGGGGCAGAAAGACACGGCGGGGCATTTCTTGCAGCTTGCGGCCAGCGCGATCGGGCAAAGCGTCATGTCGTTTCTCCCTGGACGTGTAACAGGCGGTCTTGAACAAGGTGTAACCATGCCGGCGGAGCCACCAGGACTATCCGGGAGCGCAGTCCCGGCTTCGTTTCCAGGCCGATGCCGTCGCCATGGCACATGCGAGCATGCTCTCACATTGTTCGTACAATATAGTCTGTGGCGTCAGCGCTTGTGTGGCGGCGCGCCGGGCCCGGCCGCTGTCATCGTTGATCGCCGCCGGATTCCGCTTCGGCGGCGAAGAACCGCCGCGTGGACTCGTCCGCCGGATAAAAACACTCAATACGCACTTCATCCGTGGTCACGTCCTGTGGTGTGCCTATGGTGGCGATCACCGAGAACAGGCTGAGCCTCACTTCGCCGATGGTCAGTTCCAGCGGTATGACCGGCAGCAGCCCGCCGGTGGCGCCGTCGCCGGTATCAACCGGTCCAAGCGCCTCGGCGTAGCTTGCGAGACGGGCCCTGACCGCCGGATCTCCCGACGCCAGCGCTTCATTCCTGAGCCGTCGCAGAAACAGCGGGGCCACGATTCGCCAGTTGGCGATGTAGGGGCGCAGCCCCTCGGGATGCAGGGTGAGCAGCGCGAGGTTGAGTTCGCCATGGGCACCGACGCGTTCGAGCATTGCCTCCAGGTCACCGCCGAGCCCCAGCAGAAGATCGGCCGCCCGATTGTGTTTTCTGACCACCCAGAATCGATCCACAACCACGGCGGGGAGCGGCTCGTGGTGCTCCAGGATGTGGTTGAGTGCGTCGAGTACCGGTGACATCGCGGGATCGAGGAGATCGCTTTCGCCGTAGGCGGGGGCATAGCCGGCGGCTCGCAGGAGGACGTTCCGCTCCCGCAGCGGAATATCCATGGCTTCCGCAAGGCGCAGAACCATTTCCCGGCTCGGGACGCTGCGTCCGGTTTCCAGCCAGCTCAGGTGGCGCTGGGACACATTGGCGGCCAGCGACAGTTCGAGTTGCGACAGCTTTCTGAAGCGGCGCCACTCACGGCAGATCGAGCTGAACCCGATGGGTACGACTGATGACATGCACGTCCTCCTCAAACCGGGCGAGTCATATCACAGGGATAGCATGCTGACGATGACCCGCGAGGTTATTGCAGTCATGACCGCCGGCGGCGGAGGATGTGGGTCGACGGTTCGAAACCTTCCACATGACCCGGTGCAACAAGATGATCAACCGACGCGCGCTTGCCATTATCCTGCTGATCCCGTTTTCGGCGCTGACCCTGTATGCCGTCGCCCAGGTCGGCTACGTCGGAATCTTCGACTACCAGCGCCACAGCCCGGCCGGCTGGCAGGTTTTCGCGGACCTGGTCATTGCCCTGATTCTGGTATTGACCTGGCTCGTTCCCGACGCGAGGCGTAACGGCCGGAACCCCTGGCCGTGGGTCGGGGCCACGCTGCTGCTGGGGTCTCTCGGTCCGCTTCTCTACCTGGCGACGGGAAGTGCCCCGCGCGGCGACCTGCTGGCTCACCCGAACGGCGACCGATCCCCCGCGTGACGGTATCCAGCCCTGTCCGTCGGGCCGTGTCTACCCCTTGGCTTCCTTCTTCAAAATCCAGACCGTGGGGTCGTCATTCACGCACTGCAGCCATTTGCCCTTGATACCGAGATTCGCCTTTGGCCAGTTGATGTTGTAGATCTTTACCCGGTCGCCGTAGTGCAGCGTGTCCCCGGATGAATTGTGCGCGTGACCGGTCTTGGCGAGCTTCCACATCTGCTTCTTTCCGTCCCGGCTGCCGGTCTTGCGTTTCTTGTCGTAGTAGATCCAGCCGATGTCGGAGGAGTACATGTGCTTGTACGCACCATCCACGAGGGTCTTGCTGTCGGAGACGATACGGACCGCAGATCCGGCCTCGAGTGCGCCCTTGTCGGTTTCGAAGTGATGGGCGCCGGCTGTCTTCAGGCATGTACCCGCATCCCAGTTGGTATTGGATGTCTGGGGATCGCCGACGAATCCGCCGTCTTTCTTGTCCTGGCGAAGATATACCTTCGCCTTGGCGCTGATCGCGACGCGGGTGGGCACGGGATCGAGGATATGGCCGTTCTCATCCAGGGTGATGACCGCGTCCCGGCGGGCCACGGCGTTGGCGACGATGCGACCTCCCATCGCCCGAATGGAAATGTAGTAGGGCAGTTCGTTGCCCTTCAAGGCCCACTTGTTGCGGCTGTTCGCGGCAACTTCCAACTCGCCGGGAACCACGAAACCGCTCCATTCGAACGTGGCCTCATGGTGATCTTCCCAGTGGGTCTTGAGCCGAGCCTTGAATTCGGCGGACTCCTTGCCTTCAGCGCTGACCGGGATGCCCTCGATCGGCAGGGCAATCTTCCCTTCGACCATCATCTTGTAATAGGTCTCGAACTCGTAGTCCCGGATCTTTCCGGTCTTGGTGCTGATCACGTGCTGGGCATTCTCGGCAATGATCACCCAGACGTTGTCGGACATGCCGTTTTCAACGGTGACTTCGGAAAGGCTCATGAGCGTGTACTCCAGGAAAGGGGGGCGGGCGGAAGGTCCAGGCGGACCCCTGTTAAGTCAGCGACCGGGCCGCCTCCTTGATCGCCCGCCGGATACGAATGTAGGTGGCGCAGCGGCACAGATTGCCGCCCATCGCCTTATCGATCAGCGCATCGTCTGGGTCGGGATTGCTGTTTAGCAAGGCCACCGCCGACATGATCTGGCCGGACTGACAATATCCGCACTGAGGCACATCGATGGCCTGCCAGCTGGTGCGAACGGCGTCCGCCACCGGGCCGTCAACGCCCTCGATAGTCGTAATTTCGGCCCCGGCGACACGGCCAACAGGTGTGACGCAGGCTCGCCTCGCCTCGCCGTTGACGTGCACCGTGCAGGCGCCGCACTGTGAGACGCCGCAGCCATACTTGGTCCCGGTCATCTGCAGGCGGTCACGCAAGACCCAGAGTAGCGGCATGTCATCCGGCACATTCAGGTTCAGGGGTCGACCATTGACAATCAGTTTCGTGCTCATGAAGAGACCCTCTCGACCGAACCCAGGGTGTTCTCTCCCGGCCCGAAGACGGGCAGGTCGCGTATCCGTTTCCCCGTAGCGGCAAAGATCGCGTTCGTCAGTGCCGGCGCGGCTGGTGGGGTCGGCGGCTCGCCCACGCCGCCGGGCGGCGCGTCGGACTCCATGATGCGCACGTCAAACGACCCCGGCGACTCGCCGATGGTCATGAGACGCCAGGCGGGGAAATTGGCCTGCTCAATGGCCCCGGCCCTTGCAGTGATCGATCCGTAAAGCGCGTTCGACAATCCGTAGAGCGTGCCGCCCTCGACCTGCGCCTCCACGTGCCGCGGATTGACCACGGTGCCGGCGTCGATGGCTGCCCACACACCCGGCAGCGTCAGGCGCCCATCGGCGTCCACGTGCACCTCCACGACCGTTGCCACGTAGCTCAGAAACGACCGATGCACGGCGATTCCCAGCCCGTGACCCGCGCTGAGCGGACGACCCCAGCCGGCCATATCAGCGACGGCTTCCACGACTCCGGCAAGCCGGCCCGTGTCGATCGGATAGTCCTTGATGGAGTCGCCGTAGTTGTCGTACTCCGCGCCTTCCTTCACCGGATCCACGAAACGGGGTGGGCCGATCAGTTCCAGGAGGTAGTCCTTCTGGTCGCGACCGGCCGCATGCGCCAGCTCGGCAGCGAAGCTCTGGATCGCAAACGCGTGATACACATTGGCGACGGAACGCAGCCAGCCGATCCTCACCTTCGCCGGCGCCGCCCCCGTTTCCAGGCGCAGGTTGGGGACCACGAAGGGGTTGTCGGAAGCCCCCAGCCGCAGTTCGCCCCATGAGGGGTCCGTGGCGCTGGCATCGAACGTCGACGGAATGGGCGGAAAAACCGTTCTGTGGAGAAACGCCGTGCAGCGGCCCTGTTCGTCCAGGGCCCCTTCCATATGCTGGGCGCTCACGGCGTGGAAATAGCCGTGGCGCAGGTCGTCTTCCCGGGTCCAGGTGACTTTGACCGGCCGGCCCACCTCGCGGGCCAGCAGGGCTGCCTCGACGACAAAGTCCGGTTTGGACTTCCGTCCGAAGCCGCCGCCCAGCCAGGTTACGTGAATTGTCACCTTGTCCGGATCCACGCCGCAGGCTGCAGCCACCGTGGAGCGGGCTGCCTGCGGTGTCTGTGTGCAGGCCCACACCTCCACCCGATCGTCCTCCCAGCGGGCCGCCGCCGCCGGCGGCTCCATCGGCGACTGGGACAACAGCGGGGCGTAATAGTCGGCGGCTATTCGCTTTGCCGCCGAGCCCAGCGCCTTGGTCACATCCCCCCGATTGCGTCTGACGGTGCCGGGTGCGCGAGCCGTATCCAGGAGAGCCTGCCGATACGTGTCCGAGTCATAGTCGGCGTTCGGACCCGGATCCCAGTCGATGTCCAGGGCATCGCGCCCCCGAATGGCCGACCAGGTGTCCTCCGCGATCACCGCCACGCCCCCCAGCGGCTTGAAGGCTGCCGGCGGCTCCGGCGAGTTGAGGCGTACGGTGCGCAACACGCCGGGTACGGCCAGCGCCGCGGTGTCGTCAACGCGCTTTGCGCTGCCGAAAACCTGGGGAGGCCGGGCGATGACCGCATGCACCATGTCCGGCAGCTGCACGTCGATACCGAACGTTCCCTCGCCGCGCACGATCATCGGCACCGTCAGCGAGGGCACCGGCTTGCCGATATAACGCCACTCAGAGCGCGCCTTCAGCCGAATGTCGGCTTCCGCCGGAACTCCCTGCGCCACAGCCGCGGCCGCCAGGTCGCCAAACGGGGCCCTGCGGCCGCTCGGCATATGCACAACGGCATGACGCTCCGCGCGGCATTCCGCCGCGGGCACGTTCCAACGCGAAGCAGCCGCGCCCTCGAGCATCTGCCGCATCCCGGCACCGGCATAACGCAGCCGGGTGAGATTTCGGCGCACGGAGCGTGAGCCATCCGTGTTCTGATCGCCATAGCGGGGGTGCCCGATTGCCTGAACGATCTCGACACGATCCCAATCGGCTTCCATTTCATCGGCGATGACCTGCGCAAGCGCCGTCCACACCTGCTGGCCCATCTCGGAGCGATGACACGTGAGTTTGAGGGTGCCATCGGCTTCCAGCGCGATGAAGAGTTCCGGCGTTGCGTCGCCGCCCGGGACGTCTTTCAGTCCGCCCGCGGTCGCGTCAGCGCGAGCGGGCCGGCCGGCGGCCAGGCTCAGAGCGAAGACGAATGTGGCTGCGCCGCCGAGGCCGGCAAGCACCTGTCGCCGGTTCACGGGCCGAAGCAGGAGTGAATCGCCCGGATCCGTTGGCCGGTTGTGCCAGCTCAAGGGCCCGGTCTCGATCGGAACCGTCATGGGTAACTCCAGTGATTTTGAGTCAGCGATAGCACGACCGGCCGGCCTGCGCGCGGGCGAGGGCAGTCGCCGATCGATCAGGGACAAACACTAGCACCCGTTTTGGGATATGTCAGAACAGCGGCGGTTCCGCGGTTCACGAGCCAGGGCGATCCGAACCCCGGTGATAGACTCTGAAGGCGTCGTGAGGGCGCTAACCGGAAGACCCAGTGCCTGCGAATACCTGGAACGAACTGACCCGGCTTTTCGCTGAAGCCCGTGCGCTGAAAGGCGACGACCGGGTCGTCTTTCTTGCCGGGGTCCGGCGCGGGGACCCGTCATTGGCCGACCGGCTGGAGAGTCTGCTGGGTGCCGACGACGAGGAAGACTTCATTGCCGATGCGATAGGCGGCCAGGTGGAATCGATCCTGACGCAGGCCACGGATCACTGGGTCGGTACCCGCCTGGGACCCTGGATTCTCCGAGAGGAAATCGGCCGCGGCGGCATGGGCGGCGTCTATCTTGCCGAGCGCGCTGACCAAGCATTCGACCAGCGGGTCGCCATCAAGCTTCTCGCGCACATGCTGGGCTCGGCGGAATCCGTGGCGCGTTTCATCCGTGAGCGCCAGATTCTTGCGCACCTGAGCCATCCCAACATTTGCCAGCTGCTGGATGGCGGAGCCACCGACAACGGGGTTCCCTACCTGGTGATGGAACTGGTGGAAGGCCGTCCCATCCATGCGTACTGCGATGAGAATCGACTGACGATCGACGAGCGTCTCGCACTGTTCGATCAGGTTTGCGCTGCCGTGGATCACGCCCATCGCAATCTGATCGTGCACCGGGATATCAAGCCCTCGAATATCCTGGTCACCGCGGACGGTGTGCCGAAACTGCTGGATTTCGGGATCGCCAAGCTTCTCGACAGTTCGGCACCGGACGCCTCCGGCGCGCTGACCCGTCAGGACCTGCGTGTCATGACCCCCGAATACGCCAGTCCCGAACAGGTTCGCGGCGAACCCATCACCGTGGCCAGCGACGTGTACTCACTCGGTGTGCTGCTCTACGAATTGCTCTGCGGCCGGCACCCGCTGCGCGGGACCGCTGGAACGCCCCTGGAGCTGGAGCGGGCGGTTTGCGAGACTGAGCCGCGACGACCCAGCATGGCGATCAACGCTCCGGCGGATACCGGGACCGGGATTACCGAAGAGTTGCCCGATGTGGTGGCGTTCAACCGGCGAAGCTCCGTCTCTGAGCTCAGTGCGGCCTTGTCCGGAGACCTGGACAACATCGTGCTGATGGCCATGCGCAAGGAACCCCGGCGGCGTTATGCATCAGCGTCGGATCTTGCCGGTGACATCGGCCGGCATCGTGCGGGCCTGCCGGTGTCCGCGCACCCGGCCAGCTGGCCGTACGTCGCCTCGAAATTCGTGCGCCGCAATCGTGTGGCGGTGTTCGGATCCGTCGCGGTCGTTCTCCTGCTGGCCGGCGTGATCAGCTTCTACACGTTTCAGGTCACGGCGGAACGGGACCGGGCGCAGATCGAGGCGGCCAAGGCCGCCCAGGTATCGTCCTTGCTGATGGACCTGTTCGAAACCGCGAACCCGAACACATCACTCGGGGAAGCGATCACGGCGCGCTCCCTGCTGGACCAGGGTGCTCTGCGAATCCGCAATCTCGACAGCCAGCCGGAAATCCAGGCGGCCATGGAAGAGGTCATGGGAACCGCCTATCGGGGGCTGGGACTGTTTGACCAGTCTGCGCCGCTCCTTGAACAGTCCCTCGAGACACGCCGCAGGGAACTGGGTCCCGGCCATCCGGACACGTTGAAAACTCAAGCCTTGCGGGCGCGCCTGCTCATCGCCACCGGCGACTATGGCGACGCGGAAAGCATGTATCGGCAGGGCCTGGCGCTGTCCCGGGAGTCCCAGGGTGACGGCAGCCCGCTGACCGCCAGCATGCTGCATGGTCTCGGTGCGAGTCTGTCCAGCCAGGCACGCTACGAGGAGGCCGAGGAGGCTTTGACCGAGGCGCTGGCGATTCAGGAACGCCTCGGCAGTTACAGCGACGAGACCATGGCAGAGATCCTGCAGGAGCTGGGACTCGTGCTGGATATGACGGGGCGGTCCGAAGAGGCGATCGAAGTGCTTGGCGAGTCTATCCGGCTGCACAAGGCGTCGAGGGGCGAGTCACACCCGGCTTACCTGCAGGCGGCGAGCGAACTCGGCTGGGCGTACATCTCGGTCGGCGATCTCGCAGCCGCGGAGCTTACGTTCTCGGAGGTTCTGGAAGTGAGCCGGCGGGTTTACGGAGAGTCCCATCCCGACACGGTGGGCACGGTCGCCGCTCTCGGCACCGTCGCCTACGATCGCGGCGACTACGCCAGCGCGGAGCGGCTTTACCGGGAGTCCCTGGAGGGGTTCCGGGCAGTGCTCGGCGACGAACATCCGGAGGTGGCTATTGGCAGCAACAACCTGGGAACGACGCTCGAGAATCTGGGCCGGCTCCAGGAAGCGGAGCAGTACTATCGTCTCGGCCTGGAGAATAATTTCGCGATCTACGGCCCCGACCACGTAGAAACCGCCACGAGCCTGAGCAACATCGGTTTGTTCCTGATGCGCGGCGGTCAGATGGAGGAGGCCGGCGAGAAGATTCGCGAGGGTCTGGAGATCCGCCGCCGATTGCTCGGGGAGGAGCATCCGCACACTCTGGCGAGCATCGGGATCTACGGCCGCTATCTGCAGGAGGTCGGCGACCTCGATACGGCGGGGAGCTACCTGCAGCGGGCCGTGGCGCTGCGCCGGAAGGCCCACGGAGAGGCGCACCCCTTGTATGGCTTCAGTCTGATGACCCATGGCAGCCTGCTCCGGGAATCCGGGGACCTGGCGGCGGCCGAGAAGGCCCTCAGGGAGGGGCACGACATTATGGCCGTCGCTTATCCGGATGGTCATGACCGGATTGCCCGCGGTCTTCTGGAACTTGCCCGCGTGCGCGCGGACCGGGGGGATGCCGCCGAGGCATCGGCCTTGGTCGCCGAGGCTGTCGGTCAGTACGAGGACCTCGTCCCGGCCGACCACCCCGAACTGGCGAGAGCCCTGGCGCTCTATGGCCGCTTCCTGACCGACCAGGGAGA
>JARFQW010000019.1 GCA_029287575.1 Gammaproteobacteria bacterium
CATTCGGGGCATGTGTGCGCGACAACAGGCATGACAACCCACGCGTCACGCAAAGCCCCGGCCAACGTCCCCGTGTCCAATTCGGTTTCTGCGCCGGCGCGATTCTGATCGCCTACACTCATTACCAATCCGTGACGGCACCACCGATGCGGAGGAATGACAGTTGCCAGGTTAAAAAATCTATAAGGCGCAACAATGCGTCGCAGGAGGAAGACGGTATGAGAATAGCGACCCTGGCCGCCGGTCTGGCGGTATGTACGGTTTTGGCACTCGGCCCGGCTCTCGTTCTGGCCGACGGCCACGAGGTGAACGAGCGGCTTGCCAACAAGGAGCAGAAACTGTGGCAGGCCTGGAAGGACAAGGACGGGGAAACCTTCCGCAAAATGCTGTGGCCGGACGCTGTTATGGTCAGCGGCTCAGGCATGGAGAACTACGAGGATGTCCTCGTAGACTTCGGCGAGGACTGCGAAGTCCGGGCATTCAGTCTCAGCGATTACACGTTCCGGAAGATGAGCGACAACGTGGTTCTGGTCTCTTACATGGCCACCCAGGATGCCACCTGCAACGGCCAGACCCTGCCGACGCCGGTCCGGTCGTCTTCTATTTACGTCAAGCGCGGCGACGACTGGAAGAATATCTTCTACCAGGAATCGGCGGTCCGTTAGGCCTACCGGGGATCGGCCAAAACCGGGCGGCAGGGATGCCGCCCATGCATCCTCTTGCATCGCGGCACGGCATCCCCGGGCCCGGCTAACGCACCCTGTCAGCCTATTCCGGCCGCCTTGCTCCCGGGCCGCCTCACGAGTACAGCCATGGACAAAGGCAGACTCGACGACCGCCTCCAGCGTCCCTCCGATGAGACCATAATGGCGGTCAGTTTTCGCGATACCCGTTCGACAGAACGATGAACCGTGCTCGCCGGAGGTACGCATTAGCTGTCGCCACGATCGCGTTGCTGGTCCTCGCCATTTTCTTCGGCCGATTCGGAGTAAACGACGAACCCGTCAGGGACCACACCGGGCCCGAGCCGCCCACGGCGGCACCGGAAATGCCGAGCCTGGAACCTGCACCGGATTTCTCGGAGACGGATCTGCGGGCCGCCCTGGAGACGGCTTGCTCCGCGAGTGACCACGGCCGGGCGGCGCGGTCTTGGGCCGACGCCGAAAAGGCCCTCGACGGCAGCGATTTCGAGCAATTCAGACGTGAGCTGGCGGAACGGCTGGCCATTTTGCCGACGGCGGACCACCTGCACGCTGCGGCGTTGCTGGCGAGCGACCCGGCCCTGCGGCTGGAACTGATCGAGCGATCGCTCGCGGAAAATCCCGACGACCGCTTCGGGTTATGGAGCGCCGTCAGGATCTGCTCCCGTGCCCCCGGGTCATTCGATTGTCCGCTTCGTGACCGGGAACAACGGCTTGCTGCCATCGACGGCCACAACAGCGAGACCTGGGTCCAGGTCGCCGCGAATCGGTACGCGGAAGGCGATCACGACGCGGCCCTCGCCGCCTTGCGGCAGGCCGGGGCGGCCGCGGAGTCCAATGGATACCTCGCTGAAACGATCGAACTGATGGAGCGGGCGATGGCCGCGGGCACCGACCTGCCGTTTCCCGGCCGAGCGGTCACGGCATGGGGCCTGGCGGCCGGTGAGCTGCCGCGCTATGGATCCTATGTGACGATGTGCCGCGAGGCATCTGCACAGAGCCCGGACTGGGCCTACGCCTGTCTTGCCTACGGCGAACTGATTGAACGCCAGGGAAAGATCGAACTGGGCGTCCGGATTGGCCTCTCGATTCAACGGCTGGCCCTCGACGCGCTGGGAGACGAGACGGGCGCCGCCGCGGTGCAGGGACGCCTCCAGGCGCGGCAGGCCGAGTGGCGGAATCTGTTCGAGGGCCGGAAGCCGGGGACCGAGCGGCTGATTTTCCTGAACCGCCGTTTGTTCTCGGCGTACCTGGCGGCCATTCGGTCGCATGGTGAGCATGTGGCTGAACGATACCTTGCCGAAGAGGCCTGGCGGCTGCTCGAAAAACAGCCCGAACTGGCCTGCGCGCCGGTCTGGCCTGACAGCACCGGGCAGGAGTTTCCGCAGCGCTGAAGAGTCCGGAATCCCGGCCTTGCCATGAACCGTGTAATGACAACAGCCAGAGTGCGGCCGGAGCGGAGTCAAAACGATGTGAGTGCGTTATCCTGCTAACCGTCCGGGGCAGACACCGGGCATTCAGACTGCCAGCGATGTTCGGGGCCAGGCCGCCAGGGAAACGAAGCCATGTCGTTCATCAAACGAATCGCCGATTCCTTCTGCGTCGTCGGAGTGGTCATCGGTCTGGCGCTCATGTGTGCATCCCTCACACCTTCGCTGCTGCCCCGCGGCGTCGTTCACCAGGGAGTCCTTTCCGGCGTCGTATTCGCCGCGGGCTACGGTCTGGGCAAGTTCGGGCTGTGGCTGTGGCGTTTCATGGAGATAAGGGACCTGCGGGGTCGCGCCGCAAGGGCCACGCTGTGGAGCGCTCTCGTGATCCTGAGCATCACGACGATGCTCACGCTCAACCGCATGGCCGTTTGGCAGAACTCCATACGGGAACGAATGGGCATGGAATCCATCGACACGGCCTTTCCCGTGGCGGTGTTCCTCGTCGCTCTGATCACCGCTCTGGGCGTGATCCTGCTTGCACGCCTGATCTACGTCGGCGCCGGAAAAATCGTCGATGCCACCCACGGGTTTCTGCCCCGCCGGATCTCCATCGTCGTGGGCACCGTCCTGTTCCTCGGGTTGTTTCTCTTTCTGATCAACGGGGTCATTCTTCGCGCAGCCCTGAGCGGGATGGACGAGTCGTTCGCCGCGCTGAACCAGGTGCTCGACGACGAGTATGACCCCCCGGACAACCGACTGGCCTCAGGGAGCGCGGCGTCATTGATCGACTGGTCGGATATCGGCCGCAACGGTAAGCGTTTCATTGCCGACGGACCTTCGAAGGCCGAAATCGCGGAGGTCACTGGCCGGGCAGCGAAGCAGCCGTTGCGTGTCTATGCCGGATTCGACACCGGCGAAACTCTCGAGGAGCGCGCGCAGATCGCCCTGGACGAATTGTTGCGCGTCGGCGGGTTCGATCGCTCCACCCTGATCATTGCAACCCCCACGGGCACGGGCTGGCTGGATCCCTCCGGTGTCAACACGGTGGAATTCCTGCATGCCGGCGATACGGCCATCGTGGCGAT
>JARFQW010000043.1 GCA_029287575.1 Gammaproteobacteria bacterium
CGCGTCGGGTGAAGGCTTCGGCAAGGACCTGGGACTCGGTTCGAAACGCCTGTGCGAGAAATACGGCCATCCGGAGCTGTCGATGACGGTCAAGGGCCAGGAGTTCCCGGCCTACGATCCGCGCGGCATCCAGGGCATGGGGCTGGGCTATGCCACCTCCAACCGGGGCGCCTGCCACCTGCGTGGCTACACCGTGTCGTCAGAGATCCTGGGGATTCCGGAAAAGACCGACCCGCTCGTTTCCGAGGGGAAGGCGGCCCTGGTCAAGGCTTTTCAGGACGCCACCGCGGCAGTGGATTCCTCCGGGCTGTGCGTGTTCACCACGTTTGCCTGGACTCTGGAGAACATCGCGCCCCAGGTCGATGCGGCCTGCGAGGGTGATTGGTCCACGGATCGGCTGGTCGAGGTGGGCGAGCGCATCTGGTATCTGGAACGCGACTTCAACCTCGCCGCCGGACTCACCGGCGCCGACGATTCACTGCCCAAGCGCCTGCTCAAGGACGCAGCGAAGACCGGGCCGGCCAAGGGCAAGGTCTGCGAGCTGGATATCATGCTGCCGGAGTACTACGAACTCAGGGGCTGGACGCCGGACGGCATCGTCACGCCCAGCATTCGCGAGCGACTCGGACTGCCGGGCCAGGGCTGACGCCGCAGCGAGGCGGCCACGGAAGCAACCGGGGGGCAACCGAAGATGCACCACGTCATTATCGGCGCCGGTCCGGCGGGCGTGATCGCGGCGGAAACCCTGTACGAGCAAGATCCGGATGCGCGGATCACGCTGGTGGGCGATGAGCCGGAACCGCCCTACTCGCGGATGGCCATCCCCTATTACCTCATCGACCGGATCGACGAGCATGGTACCTACCTTCGCAAGCAGGAGGAGTACTTCGAACGTATCGGAACGACTGTCCTCCGGGATCGGGTGAACTCCGTCTCGGCAGCCAACAGGAAACTGGCGCTCGCGAGCGGCGGCGTGCTCAACTATGACCGCTTGCTCATCGCCAGCGGCTCCCGGCCCGTCACGCCGCCCATCGACGGAATCGATTCGCCGGGCGTCTATCCGTGCTGGACCCTGCAGGATGCCCGGGAGATTCATCAGCGGGCGAGCCGCGGCTCCCGAGTGGTCCTGATCGGCGCGGGCTTTATCGGCTCGATCATTCTGGAGTCGCTGGCGCTGCGCGGCGTCGAACTTACGCTGGTGGAGATGGCCAATCGCATGGTCCCGCGGATGATGAACGAGACCTGCGGCGGCATGATCACCCGGTGGTGCGAATCCAGGGGCGTTCGCGTGCACACATCCACCCGGGTCCGGTCCATCGAGTCAGCGGGATCGGACGGCACCCTCGTCGTGAGGCTAGACGGCGGTGAGGCGCTGCCCGCCGATCTTGTGATTCGGGCCACCGGCGTACTCCCGAATACCGGTTTTCTGGACGACAGCGGTGTCACGGTGGACGGCGGCGTGCTGGTCAACGAGTACCTGCAGACCAACGACCCGGACATCTTCGCCGCGGGCGATGTGGCCCGTGGCAGGGACTTCTGCACCGGCGAGCACTCGGTGCTCGCCGTCCAGCCCACCGCGGCGGATCATGGCCGCATCGCCGCGGCCAACATGGCCCGGCCACGCGTCCTCAGGCACCAGGGCAGCGTCGCCATGAACGTGCTCGACACCCTCGGGCTGGTGTCCGCGTCCTTCGGCGCGTGGAGCGGCGTGGACGGAGGCCAATCAGCCGAGTTGATCGACGCGGATCGCTACCGGTATCTCAGCCTGCAGTTCGAGGACGACCGGCTGATCGGCGCAAACAGCCTCGGGCTGACCCAGCATGTGGGTGTCCTGCGCGGACTCATCCAGAGCCGGCTGCGGCTGGGTCCCTGGAAGCGGCGCCTGATGGACGATCCCACCCGCATCATGGAGGCCTATCTCGGCGCGACCCACGGTGGTGTGACGCAGGCGCGATGAAGATCCGCTTCAAGCTGTATGCGAGCCTGGGCCGCTACCTGCCGTCGGGCAGCGAAGGAAACGCCGTTGAGATCGAGGTGCCGGCGGACACGTCCCCGCACTCAATTATCGACCGGTTCGGGGTGCCGAGGCGTCTCACCCACCTCGTTCTCGTCAATGGCGTCTACGCCGACAAGGCGCAGCGGGATGCCGCGATGCTCAAGGACGGCGATACCGTGGCGGTCTGGCCACCGATCGCCGGGGGCTGAGGTTTAGCATTTGACCCCGGCGCAGCCACCAGCGGAGGGCAAGGGACTCGAAAGGAGCTTCACTCGCGAGCTGGGGCTGACGTATGCCGAGTTCTATCGAAGCCTCCCGCCGGCCATCGCCGGACATCCGTACTCGGTGGAGGACAACCGAGTGTGTGTCGACTACGGAGACCGCGCGGTATTCCTCGAGCTCGGACCACAGCGTTTTCGGTCCATTGCGTCGCTGCGGCTTCCCTACGTCGAGGTCCGTTTCACCTTCGACGGCTTCTTGGCCAACGAGCAGCGGGAGTTCATGGCGCGCTTCGAACGCTATTTCCGGCGTGGCGGGGGCTGAAGGCGAGTACGGGCGTTCTTGTTCGAGGCCAACGCGCTGTAGAGTGTGCCGACCCCGGCGCAATCGGAGCACGACCATGGAAGAGCGAGTGACGGAACTGGAAATCAAGGTGGTCCACCTGGAGGACTACGTGGACGTGCTCAACGACACCCTGATCCGGCAGCAGGCGCATATCGAGAAACTGGAACAGCGCGTGGATCGCCTGA
Organism: Gammaproteobacteria bacterium; assembly: GCA_029287575.1. Taxonomy (GTDB): domain Bacteria; phylum Pseudomonadota; class Gammaproteobacteria; order Steroidobacterales; family XN24; genus JARFQW01. The sequence continues at coordinate 2,746 of JARFQW010000043.1, forward strand.
ATGAACGCCTCCGAGCCACGGCCCAGGGGCAGCCGGAAGGTGATCCGGCCGACGAAAAACCGCCCCACTACTGATCAACGGCGGCGCTACGCCCCCTCCCGAGAGACCCCTGCATGATTCCACATCGAAACATCGTCGTGTGTCTGACTGCCGCGGCATGTCTCCTCGCCGCCGGCAGCGCGTCGGCGCAATGGACGAACCGGTACGCGAAGCTCTCCGACTTTCGACACCATATCTATCTCGAGCAGCATGAACTGCCCTTCCTCGCTTACGGACCGGCGGATCCGGCACCGGCCCCGGACGGCCGCCGGCTCGCCCTGTCCGCGCGGGGCTGGATATGGCTGCTGGACCTTCAGACCGGCACGGCGCGGCGCATTACCTCGGGCGCCGAGGTCGACAGCCGTCCCCGCTGGTCCGCCGACGGGAAGCGCATCGCCTTTGTCCGCGACACGGGCAAAGACACCGGCATCGTCATCCTGGAGCTGGCGACGGGAGAGGAGACTCTCATCAATACCCCGGCGATCGAACTCGATCCGGAGTTCTCGGCCGACGGCGCCTATCTTTACTACAGCTCGTCGCAGGGAGATGGGCTGAGTCTCTGGCGTCGACATATCGCATCCGGCGTGAAGGACCGACTGACCGACCTGCCCCAGGTGGAGCGCCATGTGCGCCGGCTGCCGGACGGTACGGGCATCGTCTATCTCCACAGTGACGAACCTCTCCGCACACTAAGGCTTCGGGATTTCGTCGGCGGCGAGGACCGGCCGGTCCGGGAGAACACGCTGACTTATCATCTGACCGGTGATGTGCATCCCCGTGAACGCGTACTCGTGTTCAGCTCACCCATCGACGACGACTATCACCTCTACACCATGGACCTGGATCAGCCGGGTATTGCATCGCGTCTGACCCGCGGGCCGAACTATGCGCTGACCCCGAGCTTCAGCGCGGATGGCCATTCGATTTTCTACGTCGAGCCCGATGAGTATCAGCAGTTCCGTCTCAAGCGTATTCCGGCCTATGGCGGCACCCCCGACGAGGTAACGATCAAGCACTGGGATTACGGCACGGACCTTGGCACGCTGGTGATCGAGACGCGAGGCGGCGACGGCAAACCGGTCCCGGCGCGCCTGGCGATTATGGCGGAAAACGGCCACCCGGTAGCCTCTCAGGATGGGCCCACCTATTTCGATTCGCAGACGGGTCGGCACTACTTCTACAGCAAGGGCCGCGCGGAAGTGACGGTGCCTGTCGGCGAGTATTCAATTCTTGCCACCCACGGGCCGATGGCGACAATGGCGCGGGACGTCCTGCGCGTGAGTGCCGCAGAGCCGGCAACGGCCAGCCTGTCCATCGAAACGGTCTGGGACGCCGAGGCGGCTGGCTATGTCTCGGTGGACTACCACGTGCATCTCAATGGCGACGGTCAACATCGGGCCACCCACACCGACGCATTGAAGCTGCTGGCCGGCGAGGATCTGGACCAGCTCAGCCCGATGTCATGGAACCGCTGGGAGCGGCGTCTGGACGAGCCGCTCATCGGCAAGAGCTCCAGCCAGGGCGGCCGTACGGTGTACCAGGGGCAGGAAATCCGGTCCCACTTTCACGGCCATGTCGGACTGATCGGCACCCGGGAAGCCTATGCGCCGTGGTTCTTCGGCCCCTCCAACCCCCGGCTCGGTGACACGGACCAGACCAACGGCCATGTGCTGGCCTTTGCCGATCAGACCGGCGCGTTCGCCACCTATGTGCACCCGGTGGGCAAGGATGCCGACCCGTTCGACGACCTCGCGGCCAACCCGATACCCCTCGAACTGGTGTCTGATGGCGTCCTTGCCGATCGGATGGGACTGGAGCTGGTATGCGCCTGGACCAGCCCGCTGGGCACCGCCGCCTTGTGGTACCGGTTTCTGAATATCGGCAAGCCGATAGCGGCCATGTCGGGAACCGACGGCTGGGTGGACTTCCACCGGACACCGGCAATGGGCACTGCCCGGGCGTACGTTCGACCCTCCGGTGACAACCGGGACTTTGAGGCCGTCCTGGCCGACGCCATTCGCGGCCGCAGCTTCCTGACGACCGGACCGGTGTTGTTGCTCGAGCTCGGAGATTCGAGCCGGCCCGGCGGCACCACGCCCGGCGGGACGCAGCGCTGGAGGATCATGCTCGCCAGCACGAGCGCCGTCGACCGGCTCGAAATTGTCGTCAACGGCGCGGTGGTCCAGACAGAAGCAGGCGTATCCGCGGGCCGGACCCGGACCTATACGGGCCAGGTCGATTTGCCGGCGGGCGGGTGGGTCGCTGCCCGGGCCTATGCATCCGAACCCCCGGCGGATGCCTGGCCCACCATGGCGGTACGGCCCTTCGTGCACACGTCGCCGATCTGGATCGGCGAAATCGGCAGCGTGGACCCGTCGGCGCAGTCGGCTGCCGCAATCGATTTGCTGCGCGCGCTGGACGCCGCAGAGTCCCGGGCCCGGGAGGCGTACGGCGAGGTCGAAACGCCAGCCATGCAGGCCCGGTTCGAGGCCGCCCGGGCACGGTTGACGGCCATGAGCGCGAAACGGGCCCCGAGCGACTAAGCTCTCCCCTGCCCCACATGGTTGAAAACGGGCAGACCGCAACAGGAGATCGACATGATCGGATACGTGACGCTCGGAACCAATGACATCAAGCGCGCCGTGGCCTTTTACGACGGCCTCATGGCCGAAGTCGGCGCCGGCCGGATCATGGATACCGAGGGTTTCGTGGCCTGGGGCACGAGCATGGACGAGCCGGGCCTCTCCGTCACGTGGCCCCACGATGGCAAGGCTGCGACCGTGGGCAACGGAGTCATGGTGGCCCTGCGAGCGGACACGCCGGAGAAGGTCGACGCCATCTATGCGAAGGCCATGGAGCTCGGCGGCAGCGACGAGGGCCCGCCCGGTGCGCGATCGGAGGCCTTCTACGCAGGCTATTTTCGCGATCCCGACGGCAACAAGCTCAATGCGTTCTGCATAACCGGCGCGTTCGACTAGTTCGATCCAGGACTGCGTCCAGCTCAGTCCTCCTGCCAGTCCGGATCGGGAGACACGGCCATCGGGTTGGACGGATCGGCCGCCCATTCCGCGAGTGAGCCATCGTAGATCGCCACGTCGGTGAAGCCGAGCCTCACCATGGTGAAGGCCACCGTCGAGGCCGCGATACCGCCGCCGCAATAGGTAATACTGCGGGCACTTCGATCACCGGGCACGAGTTCAGCGAGTTCCTCCAGGGAGCGGTATCTGCCGGTCTCGTCGACCAGCAAGGTCACCGAGACGTTGGAGGCACTCAGGATATGCCCCGGGCGGTCGTACATCGCCATCTCGCCTCGATAGTGGGGATCGGGCATGGCATCGACGAGGCTGACCTCTCCGTTATCGATGGCGGCACGCACTTCCTCATATCCGACGATCAGGCCGGGCCTCACGGCCGGTGTCAGCGTCCGCGCTGTTCGAACCGCCGGCTCGGTGGACAGCGGATAGCCAGCGGCAGTCCAGGCCTGAAGCCCGCCATCGAGCAATGCCGCATTGTCGAATCCGATCCAGCGCAGCATCCACCACACGCGGGCGGCCCACGCCTGGTTCTGTCCGGCGTAGAGCACGACCCGGGTATTGTCGCCAACACCCAGTGCGCCCATGGCCTTGGCGAACGCCTCGGGTGTCGGGGCGGTGAACGGCAGCGGAGCATCGGGGTCGGAAAGATTCCCCATCAGGTCGGCAAAGCCCGCTCCGGGAATGTGGCCGCTCTCATAGCTGGCCCGGCCATTGACCTCGCGCAATCCGTTCTCGTCCTGCTCGACGACGACAGTGGAGTCCAGAACGATCAGGTCCGGGTCGTCGAGGTGCTCGTGGAGCCACTCGGCCGTCACGAGCGTATCCATCCGTGTATCAGCCGATGGGCCCGCTTCCGGCGGCTCGATGGCCTGCACATGGGCCGACACGAGCGCCAGCATGGCGACCACAACCAAGTGCGTCTTGAGGAAATCGCGAATTGACATGAGAGCCTAACGGCCAGAAGCGGAAAGGTACGCGGGAACACGAGCGCTCAGTCTACGCTATTGCCCTCGCGCCCGTGAGACAGTGACACCTCGTCTCGAGCCGGAAAGGCGTGCAGGTGTCCGGGCTGGCCGGGGGCAAGCCCGGCTCAGCCGGTCTTTGCAAACAGGGCAAGTTCCCTCAACACCGGGGAAGACGGGCACCTGCGGCAATCAGAACTCGAGCCTCATACTCAGCGGCGGCCCCTGACTGTGTGGTCGTCATGGCACAGGAAGCATTCCATATGACCCTGTTGCTGATTCATCCCCACCTTGTCGTGAAACACGTCGCTGGGACCATGGCACTTGATGCAGTGCGCAATGTCGTCCGAGGGCTCCGAGACAGTCGGCTCCCAGTTCCCGTCGAGGTAGTCGTTCAGCGCACGGGTCGCAACGAAGACGACTTCGCCGGACACCTTGGCGCAGCGCTCCTTCTTGGCCTTGGAAGTGACTTCCTCGCCGGCTTCCAGCGTCCATTTCGAAACCGAGGTATGACAAAGCGGTGACCACGCCTTGACCTGTACCTGGTTGGGAATGGAAGAAATATCGTCGAACTTCGTGGTCGGGAATTTCTGGTTGGAATACCAGTGGAACAGCTGGTCGATCATCTTCCGGTAGGTGTCGTCCTCGTCACTGTAAGCCACGAGATTGATGACACAAGCGGTGCCGCCGAGGGCCCCGCAAAGCGTGCCGTGCCCGCCGTATCCTGACGCCGCATGAATCATCATCATGTCGGGTAGGGTCGTCCATGGATAGCCGACCTGCTCTCTGAGCATGCTCACGAGGGCGAGATAGGTCGCCGATCCGCAGCCGCCCTTATCGAAATAGTTCCGGTAGGCCCTTCTGCCAGCCTCGAGTGGATCGAGCTTGACGTACTTCCAGGGCAGCGGCGGTGCAACAGGGGCCTCGGCGCCTACCGGCGCCACTGCGGCGTACGCACCGAGGCTGCCTCCCATCGCCCCGCTGGCCAGTAGCGCCGCGGACCCGGTGAGGAGATTTCGCCGGGAAAGCGTTCCGATGTCATGGGTGTAAGCGCTCACGTTAGTCTCCGGTTGTCGAAGAGACCCGCAAGGCGTCGCGAATTCTGCTCTCGGGGAAATGAATCCAGAACCGCAGTCCTGCGGATCCCAAAGAAAGAGCCGGCGGCCCGGCGACGGACACCGAGCCTTTACTCAGAGTCTGGCTCACTCCCGCCACAAATCAAGTTCTCGGCCGGCCATGCCCGGACCGTGGCGCCGGGCCGGGGGCTGCCCATGAACAGACGCTGTTGGCCCGAAGTAGATGAGGGCGCAGATCGTGAATGAGGCTGTGCGGCACGCATGTCAACCGGGGAACCCGGCCTTGCGAAGCCCTTCAAGATAGCGGGTCCGATCCTCGGGCCTGCGGATCGGAATGGTCTCCTCTTCCCGCGAAATACTGAAGTCGGGCATGATCATCAGCGTCTCCTCCACTTCCCATCTCGCATCTTCCCGGCGCCCCATCTGTGCGTACGTCGCCGCAAGCCACTTCCGGCCCATGGGCATCAGCGGATTGCGCTCCAGTACCTCCTGATAGTGCGCGGCAGCTTCCGGATAGTTTCCCTGCAGGTAGGCCCTGTTTCCCATGACCTGAACGAGGTTGAAGGAATATCGGGGATTGAGACGGGTGGCTGTTTCGATCAGCTCCCCGGCCTGATCGAAGTTGCCGGCGTAGGTGTTGAGATGGGCCGCAATGGTGTAGCCATCCGCGTAGTTCGGATCGATCTCCAGGGCGCGCTCGATCGAGGCGAGCCCCTTCTCGAGCTCTCCGACGTTCATGTACACCATGGCCAGCGAGCCAAAGACCATGCTCAGATTGGGATCCAGCTCGACGGCTTTCTCCGCATACTCGCGCGCGTAGGCCATGTCTTTGTCAGCGGACTGACTCCAGCCGTACTCCAGGGGCACCGAATAGGTCAACGCCACGTTCGCATAGGCCCGCGCGTAACCCGGATCGATGTCCAGCCCGCGCAGGAAAAAGCCGCGGGCCAGCAGGACCTCTTCGGGCGACCAGCGACGCAAGTGGCCCAAGCCCTGCAGGAGCAGATCGTAGGCTTCGGGACTGGTCTCGGGCACGGGCTTGAGTTCGTCGACTTCCCTGGGCGAAAGCTGCGGCGCGAGGGAGCCGATGATCTGCCGGGCGACCTCGTCCTGCAGAGCAAACACGTCGGTCATCGTGCCGTCGTAGCGCTCCGCCCAGAGCTGCCGGCCGTTTCCGGTGTCGACGAGTTGCGCGTTGATGCGAATGTTCTCACCAGCACGACGGACGCTACCCTCGAGGACAAATCTGACCCCGAGTTCCTCGGCGACCTGCTGTGGCCTGGGTATGCGGCCCTTGTAGGTGAAGACCGAGCTCGAGGCGACCACGAAGAGACCCGAAATCCGTGACAGGTCGGTGATCAGGTCGTGAGTCATCCCGTCGCTGAAAAACTCCTGCTCGGAGTCGCCGCTCAGATTCTTGAACGGCATGACGGCAATGGAGCGCTCCTCGACCGCTGACGGACGGAGTCCACCACCCGAGATCTGCGTGGACTGGCCTTCGGCAGCTTTGTGGGTCTCCGCGACGTTCGAGGATCGGTCTTCGGGCAGCTCCCCCTCGCCGTCCGGCAGGAACCGGTCCACGAGCAGGGCCGCCACGGCGACGCCAATGAGAACGATCAGGATCCGGTCGAAGCGACGGGTTGTATCCGAAGGACTTGCAGAAGCGGGTTCGGCTTCGATCTTTTTCGATTCTCGCTGAATGCCCGAGGGTGACAGGTCATAGATCCAGGCCAGAACGATCGCCAGCGGAAACCCGAAGGTGAGCAGCACGAGAATCAGCGTGATCGTCCAGTCCGGCAGCTGCAGCGCCGGGACCACCACATCTGCGACCTGAAGCAACAGCCAGGCCACCACGATGTACATGGCCGCAGCACGGAATACCTGCCGCTTCCTGAGCTCTTCAAGGAACCCGTTGCTCATCGAATCACTTTTTCCGCCAATCGCACCGAGGCCAGTCTAACCGGTACGCGTGGTTGCCCGAATCCCCACTGAAACGGCGAATCGGCACTTGCATCCGCGCCGGACCCCGGCGAGCCGCGGCATCGCTCCCGTAACGCCCCTCGGCTCTCATTGGGCAGGCGTCGCGGGAGACGTCCGGGCGACGTGGTGAACGCGCATCACCCCGGCGGCGGCACACCCGGATGAATTCCTTGGGGAAAGGCCCCCGGGTGAAAAAAGTGCCTGCTGACGGCCAGGCTTCAACTAGCCGTCGTGAGCACTTCGAATCCTCGGACCCGATTGTTAGTTGAAGCTTTAACTATCTTGATTTAAGATTAAACCATCTTGTTGACCGGACTGGCGCCATGAGCACAGCGGAACGAGCCAAACTACAGACGACGTCTTGGATGGCGGTCGTTCGCGCCTACCAGGAGTGCACGCGCCGCTACGCGCAACTGCTGCACGGGTTCGGTCTCACCATCCCCCAGTTCGACGTGCTCAACGCGGTCACCCAGCTCGGAGACGGCGCGACGCCGAAGGCCATCGCCGACCGGCTGGTGGTGACCCGGGGCAACATCACCGGCGTCCTCCACCGGCTGCAGGACCATGGCCTGCTTCGAACCCGGACCCACGAGCATGACGGCCGGTCCTTTGTGTGTGAGCTCACCGACGCCGGGAACGCCCGGCTGAGCCAGGCACACAAGGCAGCGGCGGCGTTCATCGCCGAGCAGCTCGCGCCCTTCGATGACGACGCCCTGCGGTTCACCGAGGACAACATGAACCGCATGCGAGCCCATCTAAAGACCATCGATCCCGACGCCATTGTGGCCCGGGTCCGGACCCTCACCCCGAGCACGTAGACGGAGCAAGAACCCCGATGAACTCAGTCCCTCACCCTTCCGCGCCGCCGGCGCGCCGTGCGATGCTGCTGGAGACCCGCGCGGTCGTGGATATGGCCAGAATGGTCATGCCCTTGCTGGGTTCGCAGCTGCGGCAAAGGCCACCGCAAGACGACCGCCGCATCCTGGTTATCCCCGGATTTGGTTCCGACGACCGCTGGACCGCTCCCCTTCGCCATTACCTCAACCGCCTGGGCTATCCCGCCGAAGGCTGGGGGTTGGGGAAAAATCTGGCCGGTGTCGATCTCCGGCACAGCCTGGAGGATCTCTCTGCCAACTGGGAGTTCTCGCCGCGGCCGAATTACCGCGGCGAAGCCTCGGTGCCGTATCTTGCCGACCGTCTGGCCGACCGGGTGCGACACCGGCACGCCGCCCTGGGTGTGCCCATTACGCTGATCGGCTGGAGCCTGGGTGGCTATCTTGCCCGCGAGGTTGCCAGAGACCTGCCCGGCATCGTGGACCGGGTTATTACTCTGGGCTCGCCAACCATCGGCGGGCCCAAGTACACGGCCGCGGCGCCGTTCTTCCGGAAGCGGGGCATGGATCTCGACTGGATCGAGACCGAGATCGCCAACCGTGAGGCGCGCCCGATCATTCAGCCGATCACGGCCATCTACAGCAAGAGCGACGGGATCGTGCGATGGAACGCGACGATCGATCATCACAGCCGGAATGTGCGCCACATCGAAGTAAAAACCGCTCACCTCGGCATGGCGTTTTGCCCGACCATCTGGCGCCACATCGTCGAAGCGCTGGCTTCCCCCGGGCCGTCGCTCGACAGCTGATGGGGAACAGTCACCCGGGCCTCAGCAACTAGGCCGCGCCCATCACTCTCTGCTGGTCGGTCTGTACCGACCATAGCGCGGCGTAGATGCCGCCGTGGGCTAGCAGTTCCTCGTGGGTGCCGCTTTCGACGATGCGTCCCTTGTCCATGACGTGGATCTGATCGGCATTGACGACGGTGGACAGGCGGTGGGCGATAACCAGCGTCGTGCAGGTATGCGAGATCCGGTCGAGAGACCGCTTGATGGCAGCCTCGGTGTCGTTGTCCACCGCGGACGTGGCTTCGTCCAGGACCAGAATCGGCGGATTCTTCAGCAGTGCGCGCGCAATCGACAGGCGCTGGCGCTGCCCCCCGGACAGCTTCTGACCCCGTTCGCCGACAACCGTGTCATAGCCCTGGGGCAGGCGCTCGATAAACTCGGTGGCTTCGGCCGCGCGGGCCGCCTCGTGTACCCGTTCCACGGGAGCACCCGGCGTGCCATAGGCGATGTTCTCGGCAATCGTCCCCTGGAACAGGAACACATCCTGGCTGACCAGCCCGATCTTGCGGCGCAGGCTCTGCAGGCTCACCGTGCCGATCGGCTGGCCATCGATCAGGATCTCCCCGGCGTCCGGCTGGTAGAAACGCAGCAGCAGCTTGACCAGCGTGCTCTTGCCGGAGCCGGTCTGGCCGACGAACGCAACCGTACTGCCCGCCGCGATGGTCAGATCGATGTCGTGCAGCACCCGTTCACCGCTGCCGTAGCCGAAATCGATATGCCGGAACTCGACCTCGCCGCGCACGTCATCGAGCTCCCGGGCATCGGTCGAATCCTTGATCGAGACAGGGGCCTCTATGAGATCGAGAATGCGTCGCGAGGACGCCATGGCGCGTTCGTAGAGATCCACCGTCTCGGCAACGCGCGTGAGCGGCCAGAGCAGACGCTGGGTAAGGAAGACCAGCACGCCGTAGGCGCCGACATTCAGGGTCCCCTCCAGCGTCATCCAGCCGCCGATCAGAAACGTGGCCACGAATCCGGCCAGGATCGCCATGCGGATGACCGGGATGAAGGCGGAGCTGATCGCAATAGCCTTGCGATTGGCTTCCAGGTAGGCGTCGCTGTCCTGTCGTATGCGTTCCGCCTCGAAGCGCTCGGTAGCGAAACTTTTGATTGTCGTCATGCCCGAGACGTTGGCCGACAGCCGCGCGCCCAGGTCGCCGACACGCTCGCGAACATCGGCATACAGCGGCTGGGCGCGACGCTGAAAATAGAAGGCGCCGATGATGATCAGGGGAATCGGTGTAAACGCGATCAGCGCAATCGTTGGCGAGATGGCGAAGAACACCGCACCCACGACGAGAACCGTGGTCACCACCTGGATGAGGTCGTTCGCGCCGCCGTTGAGGAAACGCTCCAGCTGGTTGACGTCGTCATTGAGAATGGTCACCAGATTCCCGGTGCTGCGGTCCTCGAAATACGCCAGATCGAGATTCTGAACATTTTCATAGGCGTCCAGCCGCATTTCGTGCTGCAAGTCCTGGGCGAGATTTCTCCAGCTGACCAGCAGCAGGTACTCGAACAGGGACTCGAACATCCACACCACGAGCGTCAGTCCGCCCAGCAGGGCCAGCTGCCACTTCGGATCGGGAATGCCCAATGCCGCCACGAACGAATCTTTCTGCCGCACCACGACGTCGATAGCGATACCGATCAGGATTTCCGGCATCACGTCGAACAGCTTGTTCATGACCGAGTAGAACGTCGCCAGGGCGATCCTCGGCCGGAAGCCACTCGCGTAGCCCAGCAGCCGGCGCAGGGCCGAAAACGACGTTTGGGCGGCTGTGGTCATCGGCGAATGATACAAGCTGGAGACCGGCAGCGGGCCGGCCGGTTGTCCGACGACCACGGGTCCGCAAGGAAGCTCAGTGGCGCTCTCATCGGCGTCTCGAAAGATACCTGGCTGTCTCGGCGGGGCGAAAGGAACCGGGGAGAAAGGAACCGCGGCGAAAGTCGCTCAACTTACAGGCCACCCCACGGGAATTCGATGAGCCCGCTCCTAGGCCTGGTTGGTTTCCCCGTATGCCCATACGCGGGTCTTGAACTGCGTCGTGAAACCCAGGCTTTCATAGAGTCGCAAGCCGGCTGGCGTCGCGCCGAGAAAGAACCGTTGCGCGCCCTCGGCTCGGGCCCGGGCAATGACGCTGGATAGGACTCGCCGGCCGATACCGCCCCGCTGGCGATTCGTGGTGGTTCCCATGGCCCAGATACCACAGGTTTCCCCATGCCAAGTGACGGTCGCGGTGCCGACTGGTACATCGTCGAGGCGTGCGACGTAGACGTCGATGCCGGGGCTCCCCGTCAGGCTCGGCGGCATGGCCCGCATCACGGAATCAAAGGACATGCTGAACGCCGACTCCAGTACCTGGGCGGTTGCGCGGGCATCCCCGCTGCCGGCGCCGCGCACGACGCTGAGCCCCAGGTGGCCCGCCGGCTCCATGGGAACGCTTTCCCGGACCATGATCGGAAAGTCCACGGCGTGGACCAGCCCGAGCGCCGAGGCCATCTCGTCGATGCTGTGACCCGCCTCGGGAAAGACCATGGCAAGAAACGGCAGCTGCCGGTCCAGGCAGGCCTGCGCCGAGCTACGGAACCGTTCGGGACTGGCGCCGGCGCCCACCACGATCATGTTCAGATCCGCGATCGGTTCATTGCAGAGCGCGGTGAGCAGCCCGGGGCTGGCACTGGCCTCGTAGTGCTCCGCCTCGCCGAGCAGCGTTACCAGCGCGTCACCGGTAAGGCGGCGAAGAGTGGATTCGGTCAGGGGTTTCAGGGCAGACACTGCTGGCATGGAAGCTGTTTCCGGATGGGTCGGTGGACCGGGACCGTAGCACAGCCATCGGTTCGGCTTCCTGCGCGACGCATGAACTGGCGAGAGTCAGTCTTCAAACGGCTGACTCCGGCCGGAGACGAGCAGCAAGGCGATTGTCCTGACGGCCTCGCTCCTTGCCCGGACGCGAGGCTCGAAAATCCGGGCACGGCTCATGCACCCCGCATCGGGTGACCGGAGCAACGAGTTTCCCCGGACCGGCCACTGCCTTGAACGTGCTCGAAGCCATCCGCTCGAAACCACCAGGCGAGGACTGCTTGCGCTGCGACTGTGCCATACTGCGGGGCGCCGCCAATTAACAGCGAAACACCGCAGGGCGGAGCACCAACACCCCGGCGCGGGCGTCCGGCGAGGGCTCCGCCCGGCGAACAATTTGATCAAACCCCCATCGCCCGCCATTCGGCGGAACCGATACCAACCGGAGTCATGCCTGTGCCAAAACGCTCTCCCCTCACAGTCACCGTGCTTGCCGCCCTGCTGACAGCCGCCTGCGGCCAGGAGCCGCCGCCCGAACCCGCACCGGCACCGGAGGCGCCAGCGCCCAGCGAAGCCGCCACGCCGCCGCATCCGATCCCCTCCGATTTGAATGCCGGCATCGATCTCTCGGACATCGCAAAGGCCGAAGGCGGCCACACGGTGGCCGAGGTCTATGCATCCCAGAACGATCTCGAGGGCGAAAGCGTGCTCATTCGCGGCAAGGTCGTGAAGGTGAACGCCGGCATCATGGGCAAGAACTGGCTGCACGTTCGCGACGGATCGGGCGAAGAAGGAACGAACGACCTGACCGTCACTACGGTGGACATTGTGCCCGCGGTTGGCGATACGGTGCTGGTGTCCGGCGCCGTCGGGCTGAATCGCGAGTTCGGCATGGGCTATACGTATCCCGTCATCATCGAGGATGCCGAGGTCACGGTGGAGAGCAGCGGCAGCGGCGGTTAGTACCGCCAGGCAGAAGGCCTGTTCACCGGCCGGTCTGAACCACCGGCCCAGGCCTGCCGCCCATGGTTGTTGCCGCCGTCTCAGGCCTGGGCCTTGCCTTCCGGCGCGCCGAGGCCTGACTCGACGGCCACGCTATTGTGGACAGTTCAGGATGTCCGGGATTTCGCCAAACAAGACCTGTTGCCCGCTGAAACTGCGCGTCGCACATCGGCGATCACCCGGCTGAGGTCGGTGGTCTGTTTGTCGAACACGGTCTCCGCCGACCGCTCGAGGAAGCCACGTTCCTGGGCGCTCAACTCACGGGCGGTGAGGACAATAACAGGCAGATCCACGCCGCCCTCACGCTGGCGAAGCTGGCGGAGAAACTCGAAGCCGTCCATGACCGGCATCATCAAATCCAGCAGCACGAGGTCGGGCCGCGCCGCGGCAACGCGCTTGAGAGCCTCCGCGCCGTTACCTGCCTCGTCGACCACGAAGCCGGCTTGCTTCAGCGTCCGCTGTACGACCCTTCTCGTGGCCTCGTCGTCTTCCACCACGAGTACGCGGGCGGCAGCCGCCGCACCACAATAACGTCGCATCACCTCGAGCAGCTGGTCGCGCTCCACGGGCTTGGTCAGATAGTCCGATGCGCCGAGGGAGAAACCGAGCTCGCTGTCGCTGACGATCGACACGACGATCACGGGGATCGTGTGCAGCTCCGGATCCGCCTTGAGTTCCCGGAGCACGGACCAGCCGTCCATGGATGGCATCATGATGTCCAGGGTGATGGCGGCAGGACGTATCCGGCGCGCAATTTCGATGCCCTCCTCACCGTTTGCCGCGAGTGCCACCCGGTAGCCTTCGCCCAGGAAACGCCGCTTGAGCAGCTGGCGGACATCGTCATCGTCATCGACGATCAGCACGACCGGGCTTGTCCCCTCTTCCCCCGGTCCTGCATGGATCTCAGCACCCGTTTCCGCGGAGCTCTCCGGCAGGACTTCCGCCTCACCCGCGTCCGCCACCTCGACCACCGCCGGGAGAGTGATTGCAAATGTCGAGCCCTCCCCGGGGGCACTTTCCACACCAATGTCGCCGCCCATCATCCGGCAGAACCGGCGGCTGATGGGCAGGCCGAGACCGGTACCCCCATAATTACGCGTCGTCGAGCCGTCCGCCTGGGAAAACTCCTCGAAAACGTGATCCAGCTTGTCCCGGGGTATGCCGATGCCGGTATCGCTGACGCGAAAGAGCATCTGGTCGCCGGTCGTCGATGCCCGGCGCTCGGCGCTGAGAATCACCGTGCCGTCGTGGGTGAACTTGGCGGCGTTGCTGAGCAGATTGAACAAGGCCTGGCGGACCTTGGTCAGGTCCGCCTGCATCTCGCCCAGGTCGGAGGCGAGCTCTACATGAAGGGCATTGCCGTTCTTTGCCATGAGCGGCTCGATGGTCGATGTCGCTTCATGGAGCATCTTTGTTGCATCGAAGCGCTCGACGAACAGGTCCATCTGACCCGCCTCGATCTTCGACAGGTCGAGGATGTCATTGATCAGCGACAACAGATGACGGCCGGCGGAGTGAACACGCTCCAGGTCGCCAACGACATCGGCGTGCTCCTCGTCGTCCTCGAACTCCTCCATCAGCATCTCGCTGTAGCCGATGATCGCATTCATCGGCGTACGGAGTTCGTGGCTCATGTTCGCCAAAAATGCGCTCTTGGACTGGTTCGCGGCATCGGCTTCTTCGCGCGCCTTCGCCAGTTCAGCGGCGGCTCTCCGACGGGCGGTGATATCCCGCTCGATGGCATCCGACATCTCGTTGAAGGCCCGGGACAGGTGCGCGAGTTCGTCGTGTCCGTCTTCGCCCAGCCGTTTCGAGTAGTCGCCGCGTTGCACCCTGCCTGCAGCCCTCGCCAATCGCCGCACCGGTCGTACAACGCGTGTTCTGATCAGCGCATAGCCCAGCAGCAACAAGGCGGTGGCCACGCCCATCAGCGCGATGGCGGTCTGAACCAGGCGCTCGCCCTCGCTGCGCAGCACCGCCACTTCGCCGGCGGTGCGCGTCTCTACCTCGTCGAAGAACTCCTGTATCGGTTCCATGATTCTCGCCTTGGCGGCGTGATAGGCGGCTCCGTGCATGAGTTCCCGGGCCAGCGCCGGATCCGGTTTCCCTGCCAGCGTGAAGTTGCCTTCCGCGTCGGTGTACAGGCCCTTGACCAGGGCCATGGCCCTGCTTTCGAGGTCCACTAACTCATTGGAACGCCGCTCAGCTTCAGTCAGCTTGCCAAGCTCGGCGGGCGTGAATCCCATCCGCTCCATCATCGTGGTCAACGCCACGGCGTCGCCGCCGGAATCCGGTTCACTCCCGGAGGCCGTGACGAAGTCCCAGTACACCCCCGCATACCCCTCGGGCCGGGGGGCCTCACCGCTGCGGATCGCGAGGATGCGCTGAAAATAGCGTTCGTAGTCAGGGTCTTCCGTCACCACGTAGGTCCGGGCCATCCGCGTAAGGTCGTCGGAACTCTGGCGCAGTTCATCGGCAAGTTTGTATGACTCGAAGCGGCGGTTCTCCGCGGCTGCGACCTCGGTCTGGTTGTCAGCGACCCGGTCCATGACGTAGAAGACACCGCCGAGCAGAGCGACGAGGGTTGCAAACAGCAACAGAAAAAGGGCGCGAATGGACATTCACCCGGATTGTACACAGCGCCCGGACCGGGGATCACCGGGACGGTTATTGAGACCTGGCTATTGGGGATGTGCTGTCACCGAAGGATCTGCCGGCTGATTGGAGTCAATAGGTCCGCTTCACTACAACAGACATTGAGACCTCCGACCCAGCGCAACGGTCGCTGACCTGGTTGGGTGAGCTGTCCCCGAAGCTCGAAAGGTGGCCAGGCTTAAAGGCCGCGTCGTCGCTCAAGTAATGCTGTGCCCAGGCAGTTCGGAGGACTAGACGGTGAGAACGATGATCGGGCCCAGCAGCGTGAGAAAGACGTTGGCCATGGCGTAGGGCACCGTGTAGCCGAGCACCGGCGCCTCGCTGTCGGCCTCCTGTACGACGGCATTGAGGCCCGGGGTGCAGGTAAGGACCCCGGCGAGCGCTCCGCAGATCACCACCGGGTGCATCTTGAGCACGTAGCGCGCGTAGTAGAGCGTGGACAGGAGCACCGTGAGCACGAGGGTGACGGCGAGCACGGGCAGAATCAGGCCCTTCTCCTTCAGAACCACCATGGCCTCCGGCCCCGCGGCGAGGCCGACGGAAGCGATGAACATCGCCAGCCCGAAATCGCGAAGGTGAATCGCCGTAGCCGCCGGCAAGCTGCCGAAGGTCGGGCGCTTGGATCTCAGCCATCCGAATATCAGCCCGGATATCAGGCACCCGCCCCCGGTGTGCAGCGCAACGGGCGCGCCGGCGATCGGGACGGTGATCATGCCGATCAACATGCCGGTCAGAATGCCGAGGCCGAGATACACGTAGTCGGTTACGTTCCCGGTCTCGACCTCGTAGCCCATGGCTTCGGTCACCTTGTCCAGGTTCCCGGCGGGGCCGTAGATGGTAACGACGTCGCCGGCCTGCATCAGGGTGCCGGTGCGAACGGGAATGTCCTGTCCCGCGCGAACGATGCGCGTGGCAAAGACTGCCCGCCGGTCCTCCGGGTCCATGAGATGACGCGCGTCTCTCAGCGAGACCCCTACGATCTCCCGGCGCGTGACGACCACGTCACGGGTCTCGCCAATGAACTCCAGACCCGACGTCTGACCGGTTTCCACGCCCACCAGATTGCCCGCCGTGACCATGGCGTCACGCTGGCCCACAAGGAGTACCCGGTCGCCGCGGCCCAGTTTGAGGCCGGGCACCATACGCCGCGCCCGCCCGCCGCGGGCGACCTGCTGGATGTGGATGTCGGGATCGAAACGATGATCGAACTCCTCGACTGTCATTCCGACGACTTCCGGATTCGTGACCCGGTAGACCCGGACGACGATCTGCCGGACGGCCTGCTCCTGGCCGGGTTCCAGTTCCTCGCCGACATCCCCCAGCTCGATCTCGTACTCGCGGGCCGCCGCCTTCAGGTCGATACCGAGCAGACGGGGCGCAATGGCGCTCACAAAGAAAACTACCAGGGTAAACCCGAACAGGTAGGTCACCGCATACGTCACCGCGATGTTGGTCCGCAGGCTGTCGACGACGTCTGGCTCCAGGCCGATGTGACCCAGGGTTTCGCCGGCCGTGCCGACGGACGCACTCTCGGTCGTCGCGCCGGCGAGCAGCCCGGCAGCCGTGCCCTTGTCCAGATCCAGGAACGCGGCCAGCGTCCAGACTGTTGCAAACGCGATGGCGCTGCTGAAAACCGCCAGATGGACCTGGTCCAGGGTGCTGCGGCCGAGGCTGCGGAAGAACTGGGGACCGCTGACGTAGCCCAGAGAATAGATAAACAGCGCAAAGAACAATGTCTTGATGTTTTCGTCTACCGGCACACCGATCTGACCAATCAGGATCGCGGCGAACAAGGTTCCCGGCATGCCGCCCAGACGAAACCGCCCGATCCTTAGCTTGCCGATCGTGTAGCCGAGAGCAACCGACAAAAATAGCGCCGAGACAGGAGCAGTCTCAAACAGCTTTTGGAGCATTTCCATGCGTGCACCGTAAAACGAGCGATGGCGGGATGCGGGCGGGTCTCAAGAGACAGGCCCTCTCTCGAGCGGGTCAAGGGCAGTATAGGCGCACGAGCGACATTCCGGTGCCTGACCTGAGCCAGGCCCGGCTGAGCTCGAAAATCATCCGCTGACAGCGCCGGTGGCGACGACGCAGCGTTCTCCGTCCAGCAACCCTTCGGTCCGCTCGTCAAAGCGGAATTCCTCACGATAGGCCTCCATCCGCTTCCTTACCCGGGAACGAAGTTTCCGCCGCTCCGAGGCGGTGACAAAGCGGCGAATGTCGTCGTCCGTCTCGAGGATCAGCGGCGGGACGATCACCGGTTTGCCGTCCCGATCCCGCGCCACCATGGTGAAGTAGCTGGTGTTGGTATGCTTCACGAACGCCCGCTGGACGTTTTCCGCGGTGACCTGGATACCGACGACCAGCGATGTGCGACCCACATAGTTGACCGAGGCTTTCAGCGAGACGAGATCACCGACGTCCACCGGCTGCAGAAAGTCCACGCCATCCACGGACACGGTCACGCAGTACGCCCCTGCATGCCGACTGGCGCAGGCATAGGCGACCTTGTCCATCAGCGACAGCAGCGTGCCCCCGTGAATCTTCCCGCCGAAGTTCGCATAGGATGGAATCATCAGTTCGGTGATCGTGGTTTGCGAGGCGCGAACCGGCTTGGGGTCGATATTGTCGGTGTTCATGATGAAATTCCTGATCCGATTACAGGGCAACAGTAGCACTCCGCGGATTGGTGTTATCCAGGGAGCCAAGGTCCCTGCAATGCCACCCGAAGATCAGCTCCCGATGCCCGGTTGCCCCGACTCCAGGGCGGGGATGAATCAATACCGTCCAAGAACGCCACCAAGGCAGTAGGACAGGGAACCCAATGGCCTTGGGCACCGGCTGACCGGGAATCTCGCCTTGTCCGCGATTCGCTTTGGTCAGGGCCAAAAGAGGATTGCGAGCGTGCCGGCTGCGATGGTAAGGCCCAAAGGCAGGGGAAGCCGCCGCGACTGCAACGAAACCGGCGGCCACGATCCAGCCGCCACAGGATTCCGCCAGCAGCGCAGACAGCAATCCGACGGCGGGAACCAGGGGAACCATGCGGATACCGCCGGCGGTCGCATGATGGCTCAACTCCCGCTGCATGCCGATAAGCGGCCCGATGTCCAGGGCAACGTCCAGTGAGATCCAGCTGGTCGGCAGCTCGGCGATGTTTGGATACCCACAGGCCGCCCCTCTCTGCTCGAGCCAGAGAAACCAGGCCCTTATTTCAGAGTACAGCTGCACCGCGGTGCACAGGACCGTCGCCAGTGGATCAGGCAAGTACGTGCGCTGCGCGGAGACTGCTATAACTTGGATGGAGGTCTGCAAAAATGGCAGCAATTCGCTTCTTGCCCCTTTCTGAGGCAATGGACTCCGCGGACGTCGCCTGGCTGCGGATGGACAGCGATACCAACCTGATGGTGGTCAACAGCGTCATGCTTCTGGCCGAGCCGGTTTCGCTGGAGGCACTGCGCCGCACGGTCGCATCCCGTTTCCTCGCCTTTCCCCGTTTCCGACAGCGGGTGCTGAGAGGCCTCACCGGCCCTGCCTGGGAGGACGACCCGAACTTCGACATCGCGCGACACGTGACGGCCCTCAAGCCGGGCATGGTCCGGGGCAAGCGCAGCCTGCAGCAGCTTGTAGGAAAGCTCGCCATGGCCCCGCTGGACCCGGACCGGCCCCTCTGGCACATGCTCCTCGTTCCCCGCTACCGCGGTGGCAGTGCCGTCATTCTGCGTATCCACCACTGCTATGCGGATGGCATTGCCATGATCAGGGTCCTGCTGGCCATGACCGATCCGTCGCCTGGGGTTGGGCCGGCGGCGGCCATGCCAACGTCCGTGCCGGCCCGGGCCGCTGCGGCGAAATCCGGAACGCTGGTCGGTGCACTGGGCAGAGCGGCCGACGACACACTGCACGTGGCGGCTGAACTCTTGACCGGGGGACTGCATGCCGTCAGGCACCCGGAGGAGACCGTCAGTCTGGCGGCCACGGCCACGGCCACCGTGCGAGAAGTCCTGCGATCCGTCGTGATCCCGGCGGATCCGCCGACGCGCCTGCACAGGAAGCTGGCCGGCATCAAACGCGTGGCATGGGCCGAACCGATGCCTCTCTCAGACGTCAAGCACGTCAGCCGAGCACTCGGGTGCACCCTTAACGACGTGCTGGTGTCCTGTGCGGCCGGCGCGCTCCGCGCGCATCTGCTAGCGAAGGGAGATCCGGTGGAGAACCTGGAGTTTCGAGCCGAGGTGCCTATCAACATGAGGCCACCGGATGAAGATTTCTCCGTACTGGGCAATCGCTTCGGACTTCTGCTTCTCGACCTGCCCATCGGTGTCGAGAACCGTTTTGAGCGCCTATTCGAAATTCACCGGCGCATGAGCGCACTAAAGCAGTCCCGTCAGCCGCTGGCCTCCTATCTGATGCTGAACATGATGGGCCGCCTGCCCGAGATCGTAGAGCAACAGATGCTGAAGTTCTTCACCACCAAGGCGACAACGGTGCTCACAAATGTTCCGGGGCCGAAAACGCCCGTATATTTCGCCGGGTCCGAACTCGTGCAGCTGTTGTTCTGGGTGCCGCAGGCAGGCAACGTGGGCATCGGCATCAGCATCTTCAGCTACCGGGGCGAAGTGCAGATTGGACTGATAACCGACGAGAATCTGGTGCCCCAGCCGGAGGCCGTCGCAAAGGGATTTCACGCCGAGTTCAGGGCCCTGGCGAGCCGGCTGCGGGTCGAATCCGGGGGCCCGCGGCACCGCGCCGCCTGATTCAAGCGAAGGGGTCGGAGTAACAATCGGGGGTTTCATGGACCTGCCGAGTCGTTGAGGCATGGCCGATTCGGCCGCGTCGGGCAGGCCTTGTCTCGAAATGCTCCGCAGCCTCGAAATGGGCATTGCTTTGCGCCGGGCCCGCGGGTCAGGGCCGCAGGGTGAGTTCTAACTCTGAGCCGAAACGACTTCCGGCGCCGGTCAACCGAAACAGGTGACTCTTCCAGCGATCGCCGAGAATGGCGGCCCTGACGGGCGCAGTGGGACCCGCTCAACAGGAAAGCGTAGCGGACAGCTCCTGAATCGGACGACCGATAACTCACCGAATAGAGCTAGTTGCCAAGCCATCGCTGGCCG
The DNA here is from genome assembly GCA_029287575.1 of Gammaproteobacteria bacterium. Lineage (GTDB taxonomy): Bacteria > Pseudomonadota > Gammaproteobacteria > Steroidobacterales > XN24 > JARFQW01. The sequence goes on from JARFQW010000043.1 coordinate 23,090, forward strand.
CCCTGAATTTTCAGTTTATTGGCTCGGCTCAGGTCAATGGCCTGGCGTATGGGCGTCGGCAAGCGGCGCCGCAAAGCAATAATCGAGGGGGAGAAAATATGAGCTTTCTACGTTGGCGGCACCTCGGTGTCGCGGCCTTTTCCTTATGCCTGGGCCTTGTCGCAACGCATGCGCTCGCCGGCAGTCAGGGACTGAAACAGAAGGCGGAGCGCGAACTGCGCGAAGCGGGGGTGGCAAAGTATCTGGGCGAATTCGAGCCCGTTTCGTCCGAGCCTTTCGCTTTCGACTGGGTCAAGCACACCTTCGACTCCGACGGCGGCGACGGACCGGTCTGCATCGCGGGCGGTGAATATTCAATGTTCACCAAGAGCGGCGACCCCGACAAGGTGATGATCTTTCTCCAGGGCGGTGGCGCCTGCTGGGAAGGCTTCCCTCGCTGTAATCCCACCGCCGAGGCGCAGTTCCCGCCGCCCGCAGTATTTCTGCCGGGCATCTTTGCCGAAAGCTCCGCGGACGGGACCATTCCGAACGACATCGGTGACTGGTCGGTCGCCTATTTCCCCTACTGTGACGGCTCTGTGTTCGGCGGCGACAACGACGTCGAGAATGATCCGGTCTTCGGCGTTCGCCGCCACCGAGGCCTGCGCAACCTGAGCGCGGGCATGGAGGTGGCGAAATCGGTCTTCCCGAATGCGTCCCACGTGCTAGTCACCGGCTCCAGCGCCGGCGGCGTTGGCGCGGCGGGCTTCGCGCCGTTTCTGGCGCGGTTTGTTTTCGGCAACGAATCCAGCCTCTATGTCCTGAACGACGCGGGTCCGATCGCCCTGAATCCCGGCGTGGCCACCGCCGCCGCGCTCGCCCGTGCGGAGGACTGGGGCTTCACGGAGTTCTTCCCGGAGAGCTGCATTCGCCAGGGGCTCTGTGATGCGCTCGGTCAGCAGACGGGCCTGGTGGAGTGGCGCCTGAAGAACGACAAGACCGTGCGGGAGGCCTTCTATGAAACCGACGGCGACCTGACCAATATCGGCTTCGCCAGCTCGAATTCTCCGGGCACGCCTCCCGTGATTCCCCTCGACCAGGTCGATTACCGGACGATCCTGGACGAGGCCCACGGCCGTTTGCACGAGAAGTATCCGAACCGGTACAAGCGCTTCATCGTGAGCGGCGCCAATCCGGTATGCGGCGGCCTCGTCGCCTACTCGCACACCGCGCTTCAGGGCGGTAACCTCGGGAGCTTCGGCTGTCCGGGCATTGATCTCTACTACGATCTGGAAGCGAACGGCGTCCCGCTGTATCAGTGGGTAAACGATTTCGTCGAGACCAGCGGCAAGAAAGCCAATGGGAAGGGTCGGGAATTCACCGACGGCGTTGGATCCTGGGTGGATATCGTTGAGGAATTCGCGCCCGCCCCGCCCCTGGCATTGCCCTAGCAGTCCTGGATCGTTCGTCGAATCCATTGGACACCGGGGCGGCCGAAATGGTCGCCCCGGTTTTTTTTGGTCATGCCCGGTGCCTCAACAGGTTCCTGTTCCGGGCATGACTGGCGGTCGCTGATGTCCGCGTTGGCCGTGTTGCTCATGCTCTTTACCATGCGCACGGCATACACGTTCCGTCCGGTCCGCACGAGGCTTCCCGGACATCCGGCGGGACATCCGGCGG
>JARFQW010000081.1 GCA_029287575.1 Gammaproteobacteria bacterium
GCTCAGGCTAACACTAAAATTCAGCGCGGTTTTTCGGCAACCGTCTGCGAGCACTAACTGCTCTATCCGGGCCCCTTGCTTGCCCAGGCAGGTCCGTCCCGGCGTGATTGTGCCAGGCACTGGCGCAATACGGGTTCCGGAAAGATCTACAACGCCACGGGAAGATAGAAAAAAACGAAACGCCCGTTGTCGATATCCACCATGAGTGTCGCCCCGCGATACAGCGCGTAATCCACGTACCCGGGAACAGCACTGTCACTATGACATTCGCTGACGTGCTGAGGTGCTTCGAAATCACGGTCACGGTCGTACCAGGACAGAAGCATGAAATCGCTCAGGTGGTTTCCTGCCTCGGCATCTGCAACAGCCATGGCGTCCCGATAATCGCCGAGTGGCGGATCAGGCATCAGCTTCACGACGCGAACATTCCCCATGTCGCGCGAACCCGGAGCTGAACACCCCGGAAACGTTCCCGATACCGCGTCCGTCATTTCTTCCTCCCGTAACCACGACACCGCGAAAGCGGGTTTGACAATCCGCCCGATGTCATTGCGGTCGGTCAGCACCCCGTCCAGGCGGAAAGGCCACACCCTTCGCTATTATGTACAACGTCGTTCCCGATCAAGAACTTCGCCCCATGGTCCAGGCCCGCCCCCCAATCCGCGTGATGATCTATTCAGCCCGACAGCCGACCAGCGGCTGCGCCGGGAAGTTCCTGCAGCTTGAGCTGAAGCATACGACGTGGCTGTTGTTTTCGAGTACCGGAACGCACCGTTTCCACAACCAGATCCTGGCCCGCTTTCTTGCCGAGCAGAGTATCTCTCACCGCTGGGTCACTCCCGAACAGCTCGAGTACGACGAGGGGCACGTGACAGTATCCGGGGGCGGGCGCTTCTCCGTGGACTTCGCGGCCTCCCTGATCGAGTTCTGGGATGATTCCACTGTTTTCGGACGTTTTGACCCCGGACAGCTGATCAGCCAGATGCGCGCCGCGGGCCCGCCCTGGTCCGCGCTTCGCATCAACATCCGCCAGTTGTCCGCGCCCGGCGACGCGAGGCCAGAACGGCAACAGGCAAGCGGTAAAAGCACCTGACGCTCACGCCTAACGATCAACGACCGAAAACCCCACTCGGTCCGGTGGCCCGTCGGCAAACAGGAATACCGGATCGAAGGTCACACCCGGGTAATGCGGCATGGCGACGAGATGGCTCGAACGCGTGCCGAATCCGTTGGGCAGCCGGAGATTCATCGCCGAGTAGGGACCGTCCGTTTCAGAATAGCTCCGGTCGGCCAGCAAGGCCGGCCACTTCTTCCAGTCCCCCATCCCCGGCACCGGTGCCGAGGCCTGCCGGAACAGCGGCAGGAACAAACGGATTCGCGACATGGACTCGTCATTGAGCTCCCGCGCACCCAGCATGTGAAGACCCGCGTGTATCTCGGTGACCTGCAGCTGGTCAGATGCGTCTGCGTCGTCATGACGCAGCCAGTAAGCCGACACGGGATCGGCAACGACGAGATTGAACGGACGATAGGCGGTACGATCGAGAAAGGCCAGCGCCTGGGCCGCGTCCGATGCCTCACCATGATCCAGGGCCTCGAGCACCAGTTCTCCGCGGCTTCGTTTATCGCCCGCCGGCCCCAGGCTGCCCTCGCGGTTCATCACAACCGCGACGACCCCGTGATCGTTGATACCGAGCCAGCTGCCACCGGCCAGCAGGTCAAGACCCGCAACCACTTCGGGGCGATCAGCCCAGTGGCGACCCGGCGGCGCGGACGGTCTGGTCGCCATCTCGTCGCGGTTGCCGGCGAGGATCAGCGGCCACTCGTGGCCGGGGCGCCTGAGTATAACGAGTGTGCACATGATGATTCATGGTAGAGCATAGGTGCAGCGCCGCGTAAACGATAGCCCGAAACAGGACGATGCGCCCGAACCGCCCCATTCAGCACAGGTTCAGCCGCGATCTGCAAATATGAGGATGGCTGCATGGAAAGACCCGACGACCCGTGGGGCTGACCCCGGCCGGAGGTGTTTCATCCGGACTGCGCGCACCGCGGAGAGCGCCGTGCTTCGATGCTATGCTCCCCGGTGGATCGCTGATCTGAAGAAAATCGGATGCTACGAGCAAAGACGATAACGCTGATGCTGGCGCTGGCGGTAGCCTCCGCCCCGGCGCTTGGCGAAAAGCGCGGCAAGGGGTCCGGAGGATGGCGCGGCGCAGACTCGGCCGGAAGGGCAGCGGACGAGGCACGACGCCGCTACGGCGGCAGGGTCCTCGATGTCCGCCCGGCATCGCCGGACGGCAGTCGCGACGGCTATCGCGTCAGGCTCCTGGACCGGGGCGAAGTCCGCTCCGTGACGATTCCGGAGTCGCCCGGGAAGGGTGGAGGCCGTGCGCGTTCTGGTCGTTGAGGACGACCGAACCCTGAGGGAGGAGCTGTCGCGCCTGCTCTCCCGCCAGGGATACGCCGTCGACTCTGCCGACAACGGGCGCGACGGGCTGTTTGTGGCCCGTGAGTACCCGCTAGATGCGGCAATCATTGACCTCGGCCTGCCGGGCATTGATGGCGTGGAACTCATCAGATCCGTGCGTGCCGAAGGCCTCGGTTACCCCATCCTGATCCTGACGGCCCGGGACGGGTGGCGCAGCAAGGTGGAGGGCCTGGAGGCCGGCGCTGACGACTACCTCGTCAAACCCTTTCATCCGGAGGAGCTCTTCGCGCGACTGCGCGCCCTGATGCGTAGAACGGGCCGCTGGACGCGATCCTTGCTCGTATGCGGTCCCGTCGCGCTCGATACGTCGGAGCAAAGCCTCAGGCTGGCCGACAGGCCGGTCGCCCTGACGGCATATGAATACAAGGTGCTGGAATACCTCATGCTGCATGCGGGCGAGGTTATTTCAAAAACGCGCCTGTCCGAGCACATCTACGACGAGGACAGCGATCGTGACAGCAACGTTATCGAGGTCTTCATCCGGCGCCTGAGGAACAAGCTGGATCCCGATGGCGCGCTGAATCCGATCGAAACCCTGCGGGGGCGAGGCTACCGGTTCACGCTGCCACGCGAAGACGAATGATTTCGCTGCGCACGCGCCTTCTGGCGGCGGCGTCAGTCGTATTGGCCGTCTTCGTGGCCGTAACAGGCGTAGCCCTGATCGAAGCCAACAGCGAGCGTGCCCAGCTGGCACAGCGCGAACGCATGCAGGGACTTGTGTACGGCCTGCTCGGTGCGGCGGATGTCGGTCCTTCCGGTGAGCTGTCTCTCGCCGCCGAGGTCCTCGCGGAACCCCGGTTCCGTCAGCCGGCTTCGGGCCTCGAGGCGGCAGTCTTCGATGCCGGAGGCGTGCTGGGGTGGCTATCGCCGTCCATGCTGGAACTCCCGACGCCTCCCGTCGCGTTGCCGGTCGGAAAATGGCGCTTCAGACCTCCGGCCGCGGACACCGGCCACTTCCGGCTCGACTATGCGGTTCGCTGGTATAACGAGCAAGACACTGCATTCCGTTTCGTGCTGCGGGTCCGCGAGGAGGGCGACGCCTTCTTCGTCGCCGAGGCCGGTTTCGCACGCCGGCTGTGGTTCTGGCTGCTGTTGCCCGCGACCGTTCTGCTCCTTGCCCAGCTCGCGGTGCTCGCCTGGGCCCTGCGCCCACTCCGCGTCATGGAACATGAGCTGAAAGCGCTGGAAGCAGGACGCCAGGACCGCCTGCTCGGGGCCTACCCGAAGGAACTCGGACCATTGCGAAATGCATTCAACGCGATGCTCACCACCGAAGAGCGGCGGCGGCAGCGCTTCAGCGATGCACTGGCTGACCTGTCGCACAGCCTGAAGACGCCGTTGGCGGCTGCCCGCGCCCTCGTCGCGAAGGATTCCGCCGCGCAGGAGCCGATCGACGAGCACCTCGACAGAATGGACAGCATCATCCGGTTCCAGCTGGCGCGCGCAGCCATGGAG
>JARFQW010000089.1 GCA_029287575.1 Gammaproteobacteria bacterium
CCGAAGCCCTGCACGAGGCGACGCTGTCCGCTGACAAGCGGGCGATTCACGCCATCAACAAGTAACCGGCATCCGCTCGGGCGGGCAGCTTTCTCAGGTCTTGCGGCGGGCCGAAAAGACGTTTGGCAGGCTGCCCAGCCGATGGAGGATCCTGGAGAGTTCCTCCAGGCCCGGTATGCCGACCGTGGCCTCGATGATGTGGGTACTCTGGGCCTCGTCGGTGTAAGTGCTCATGTCGATGATATCGATGCTCTCGTCGGCCAGGACCGCGGTCACGTCCCTGACCAGACCCTGCCGGTCCAGGGCCTCCACCCGTATCGCCACCGCGTACGTGTGTTCCTCGTCGGGCTCGCCCCAGGAGACCGGAATGACCCGCTCCGGGCTTCTTGTCTGCAGCCTCACCAGGTTGGCACAGTCCAGCCGGTGGATTGTGACGCCCCGCCCCTGGGTGATGTAGCCCACGATGCTCTCCGGCGGAACCGGCCTGCAGCAGCGCGCATACTGCGTGAGCAGGTCGCCGACGCCGGATACCGTCACTTCGCCTTCGCGCGCCTTCGGTCGTCTGCGCTTGTGCAGAATACGCTCGTCTTCGGGCTGGGCCTCCGCCTGCTCGCGCTCCAGGGCATTGGCCACTGTATTCATCGTCAGGTCGCCGGCGCCGACCGCGAGAAACAGCTGCTCGTGGCTTGCGTAGTTGAATCGTTTCGCCAGCGTATCGAAATCGTGAGTGATGCCCAGCCGCTGGAGTTCCCGCTCCAGAAGCGTTCGGCCGTGGCGGATGTTCTGTACCTTGTCCTGCTTCCTGAACCAGGCCCGGACCTTGCTTCGGCTACGGGGTGAGACCAGGTAGCCCGACTGCGGCCGCAGCCAGTCGCGGCTCGGATGCGAGGCCTTGGATGTCAGGACCTCGACCTTGTCGCCGTTGGCGAGCGTATGGGTCAGGGTCACCATCCGGCCGTTCACCCGTGCTCCGCGGCAGTGATTGCCGACCTCGGTATGCACGTGGTACGCGAAATCCAGCGGCGTCGACCCGGCCGGCAGATCGACAACGTCGCCGGCGGGCGTGAAGGCGTAAACCCGGTCCTCAAAAATCTCCGCGCGGACCCGATCGACGAAATCCTGATCGGACTCCGTCCCGTTCGCGGGGGCATCGTCAGCAGGGGCGATGAGCTGCCTGAGCCAGTTGATCTTCTGATCGAATGCCGGATCCGCTCCGCCGCCTTCCTTGTAGCGCCAGTGCGCCGCGACCCCCAGCTCCGAGTGCTCGTGCATTTCGTGTGTGCGAATCTGTATCTCCAGGGGCTCTCCCCGCGGGCCCATGACCGCCGTGTGCAGGGAGCGATAGAAGTTGCCCTTCGGCGTCGTGATGTAGTCGTCGAATTCGCCGGGCACGTAGGCCCAGCGGCCGTGAACAATACCGAGTACCGCGTAGCAGTCCGGGATCGTGTCCACGAGCACACGTACGGCGCTGATATCGAATATTTCGTCGATACCTACCTGCTTTCGGCGCATTTTTCGCCAGATGCTGTAGATGTGCTTTGGCCGGCCCTGGATGTCGGCGCTGATGCCGGCCTCGCCGAGCAGCCGTTCCAGGAGCGTGATGACCTCGCGTATCCGACTCTCACGCTCGTCGCGCCGCTGATCCAGAAAGGTGGCAATTTCCTGATAGACCTGGGGCTCGAGAGCCCGGAACGCGAGATCCTCGAGCTGCCACTTGAGATGCCAGATGCCGAGCCGGTTGGCCAGTGGGGCGAAGATTTCCCGGGTTTCCACCGCAATCCGGCCACACTCGGGCTGGTTGGTCGCCATGGCGGTCTTGAGCCGATACAACTGGTCCGCCAGACGGACCAGTATCAGACGCACGTCGGCAACGATGGCCAACAGCATCTTGCGCAGCGTTTCGGCCTGGGGTCCGGGCAGCGGCGTGTCCGGAGCCCAGTGGCCCGGCAATCCGAAGTCACTGAGCCGGCAGAGCTCTTCCACGAGCTCGACCCCCGAATCTCCCAGGACCCCGGAAATCTGATCCTGCTTCAGGGCGCCTTCCATCACCGCCGGAAAAAGCAAGGAGGCCGCCCGAAGGCCGGGATCCGAATGAATTTCGGCCAGGATGGCCTCGAGCCCGCGGCCACGATCGGCGGCGGGTCCAGGGATGCCTTCGAGCAGGCGCAGGGCCTCGGCCTGGGCCTGGGCCGGCGGGACGGCACCCCCGTTGTCGGTGTCGGTACTCACTGCAATGCGTTCGGCGATGTGCTGTCCGCGGATACTCGTTAAACTACGGCCCACCGCGATAGCGGGTCCCCCTTCAAGTGTACTGGAGATCAACTATGAAACTGTTCCCGGCCGTCATGATCGCCGGGCTGCTGGCCAGCGGCGCGGCAGTCGCCACCGAGCTAGACCTGAGCGTCAATGCCGACGCGGTCAAACTCGGCGCGGAGTTCGACGTGACCAACAATCTTAGGCTGGGCGGCAACTGGCTCTATCACCAGGACAAGGGTCACGTGCTGACCGGTGATGCCCACGTAACGGGCAATGCGGCCCCCAGCCTGCAGACTCTTCGGGCGGGACTCGGCCTTCAGCTGGCCTACGTGGATTCCGATGAAAGCACGAAGGAAGACGGGTTTGGCATCCCGCTGGGTGGTTTTGTTCGCTACACGCTCCCGCAGTATGACCGGATCTCGTTTGGCGGCAGTCTCTACTATGCCCCCGGTGTCCTGAGCTTCGGCGACCTGGATTCCTACCTGTCCTGGGATGCCTGGGCGGGCTACGACGTGATCCGTGACGCCACCGTCTATATCGGGGTTCGCGCTGTCAAGCCGGAATTCGAGGAAGTGGGAACCCAGCATATCGATACCGGCATGCATTTTGGCGTTCGGATCAGACTTCGCTAGTCCGTGGACTGCCGAAGCGGGCCACGGGTAAACTAATTGATTGACCGCGGGGCCCTGGAGCCCCGCGGTGCGTTTATTCGGCGCGGCCCGCACGACTAGGAGGCCCCGGTCTGGCACACGAGAGCAAGACAGAATCAACGGTATGGCAGGACACAGCAAATGGGCCAATATCAAGCACCGCAAGGGGGCCCAGGACAAGAAGCGCGGCAAGATCTTTACCCGCCTGATCCGCGAGATTCAGGTTGCGGCAAAGGAGGGCGGCGGCGACGCTGAGGCGAATCCTCGCCTGCGTCTCGCGATCGAGAAGGCCAAGGGGCAGAGCGTTCCGAAAGACACCATCGAGCGGGCTGTTCAGCGGGGCGCCGGCGGCGGTGAAGGTCAGCAACTCGAGGAGTTGCGGTACGAGGGCTATGGTCCGGGCGGGGCCGCGGTTCTGGTCGAGTGCATGACGGACAACCGCCATCGGACCGTGGCCGAAGTGCGGCACGCGTTTTCGAAGTTCGGCGGGAACCTGGGCGCAGACGGTTCGGTGGCCTACCTGTTCAATCACTGTGGCGTGCTGGTCTATCCGCCGGGCTCGGACGAGGAGCGGATCCTCGAGCTGGCGCTGGAGGCCGGTGCCGAGGACGTGGTGTCGGATGAAGACGGCTCGGTGGAGGTGCTGACCGCGCCGGGAGACTTCGAATCGGTTAGCGCAGCCATGCAGGCGGCGGCCATGGTGCCCGAGAGTGCCGAGGTGACGATGCGTCCGTCCACGTCGGCGCCCATCGAGGAAGACCATGCACCCACGATGCTGAAACTGCTGGACATGCTGGAGGATCTGGACGACGTGCAGAACGTCTTTACCAACGCCGAGATTGACGAGGAGATCCTCGACCGGCTGTAGGCCGGGCCCGCTCATGGCAACGCCGCAGGTGGTCAGAATTCTCGGTTTCGATCCCGGATCCCGGCGCACGGGTTTCGGGGTCATCGAACGGTCTGCCGGGGGCCGGCTGACGTATGTGGCCAGCGGCTCCATCGTTCTTGGAGCGCTGGCCTTCAACGACCGCCTGCGGCGCCTGTATTCCACAGCCTCCGCTCTGGTTCGCGAGCAGGCGCCGGATGAGATCTCCATCGAACGGGTCTTCATGCATCGCAACGCCGACAGCGCTCTGAAACTCGGTCATGCCCGCGCTGCCCTGATCTGCGCGACCTTTGCGGATGATGTGCCGGTCTTCGAGTATGCCGCCCGGGAGGTCAAGCAGACGGTGACCGGCAGCGGCGCCGCGGCGAAGAGCCAGGTAGCCCATATGGTTTGCCGCCTGCTCGGCGTACAGGGAGATCTCGGGGCCGATGCGGCTGATGCGCTGGCGATCGCGATCTGCCACGCGCACTGCCGCAGCCGGCCGAAACTCGATGCCACGGCGGAGCGATCGTGATCGGGTTTCTTCGCGGTGTTCTCGCCGCCAAGCATCCGCCGGTCATCGTGCTCGACGTCGGCGGCGTCGGATACGAGCTCGAAGCGCCCATGTCCACGTTCTACGAGCTGCCGGAGATCGGTGAGTCCTTCCGCCTGGTCACCCAGCTCGTGGTTCGCGAGGACGCGCATATTCTCTACGGGTTCGCGACGGAGTCCGAGCGCCTGCTGTTCAGAAACCTCATCAAGGTGTCGGGCGTCGGGCCGAGAATCGCCCTGGCGATTCTATCGGGCATCAGCGTCGAGGGGTTCGCCCGCTGTGTCCGCACCGAGGATGCCGCCAGCCTCGTCAAGGTGCCGGGTATCGGCAAAAAGACGGCGGAACGGCTAATCGTCGAAATGCGCGACCGCCTGGCGTCCGCCGAAGCCGGCCAGAGCCCGGCGGGAGCGGCCCGGCCGGCAGAGGGATTGGCCCCCGAGGACGAGGCCTATGGCGCCCTGGTGGCGCTGGGCTACAAGCCGCCCGAGGCGGTAAAGATGCTGAGCAAGGTGGACGGCGAGGGCAAGACGTCCGAGGAAATCATCCGTGCCGCCCTGCAGGCCGCGGCGGGATAGGGGGCGCTGATGCTCGAACAGGATCGCCTTGTTAGCGCCGCGGGAACCCGCGAGGAGGACGCGGTGGAGCGCGCCATACGTCCCAGGCAGCTCGAAGACTATGTCGGGCAGCCGGCGGTGCGCAGGCAGATGGAAATCTTCATCAAGGCCGCCCGCCAGCGGGAAGAGGCGCTCGACCACACCCTGATCTTCGGCCCTCCGGGCCTGGGCAAGACGACGCTGGCCCATATCATCTCCAACGAACTCGGTGTGAATCTGCGCCAGACATCCGGTCCGGTGCTGGAGCGCGCCGGCGACCTGGCCGCGATCCTGACGAATCTGGAGCCGCGGGACGTCCTGTTCGTCGATGAAATACACCGCCTGAGCCCGGTCGTGGAAGAGGTCCTCTATCCGGCGATGGAGGACTTTCAGCTGGACATCCTGATCGGTGAGGGTCCCGGCGCCCGTTCCATCAAGATCGATCTGCCGCCGTTCACGCTCGTGGGTGCGACGACCCGTGCGGGGCTGCTCACGTCGCCGCTGCGCGATCGCTTCGGCATCGTCCAGCGCCTGGAGTTCTACAGCCGCGAGGATCTTGGCCGGATCGTGGCCCGATCGGCGAGTATCCTGTCACTCCCCGTTGAGGCGGAGGGCGCCCGGGAGATCGCCGACCGGGCCCGGGGCACGCCGCGCATCGCCAACCGCCTGCTCCGGCGGGTGCGGGACTTTGCCGAGGTCGAGGCGGACGGACGGGTCAACCGGACGGTGGCGCGCCAGGCCATGGACCTGCTCGAGGTGGACCCGAGCGGGTTCGATGTCATGGACCGGAAACTGCTCCTGACGATCATCGAGAAGTTCGATGGCGGACCGGTGGGGGTCGACAGTCTGGCGGCGGCCATCGGTGAAGAACGCGGCACGATCGAGGATGTGCTCGAACCCTACCTGATCCAGCAGGGTTTTCTCATGCGCACGGCGAGGGGCCGGGTGGCAACGCGTCTCGCCTGGCAGCACTTCGGGCTGGCACCGCCGCCCAGCACGGATGTTCCGGGCCTCTTCGATTCCGTCGATGATCAGGACGGCGGTGCATGAAGGAGCCCCGTTCCACGCCGGCCGCCGATCTTCGTGCTGTCTTCGAATGGCCGGTCCGCATTTACTATGAGGACACGGACCTCGGCGGCGTGGTCTACTACGCCAATTATCTCCGTTATCTGGAGCGGGCCCGCAGCGAGTGGCTGAGGGCCATGGGTATCTCCCAGACCCGGTTGCTCTCGGAACAACGGGTGCTGTTCGCCGTAACCAGCGTTTCAATCCGCTATCTGAGCCCTGCCCGATTTGAGGACGTCCTCATCGTGACCAGTGAGCTGATTCGCCTCAAGCCGGCGAGCATGACCTTCAGTCAGCGGATCCGCAGGGACACGGCGGACGGCGAGCTCTTGTGCCAGGCCGAGGTGCGAGCCGCCTGCCTGGATGCCGATTCAATGCGACCCCGTGGCATGCCAAAGGGTCTGTTTAGGGAGTTCAACTGATGCAGAGCGACCTCTCCATCATCAATCTTGTCCTGGAGGCCGGCCCGGTCGTGAAGGCCGTCATGCTGCTGCTGCTGCTGGCATCGGTCGCATCCTGGGCAGTCATCTTCGGAAAACGGCGCATGCTGAGGCGTTCCCGGAGTTCCGCTGATCAATTCGAAAAGGCGTTCTGGTCCGGCGGTGACCTCAACGAGCTGTACCGCAAGGTATCGGCCCGGGAGGAACCCGCCGCGGGGATGGAGGGGATTTTCGAGGCGGGTTTCCGCGAATTCGGTCGGCTGCGGCAGCAGGAAGGGCATACGCCGGGCACCATCGTGGAGGGCTGTCAGCGAGCCATGCGGGTATCGCAGATGCGCGAGGTAGACCGCCTCGAGCAGAATCTGGCAATGCTGGCCACCATCGGATCCACCAGCCCGTATGTCGGTCTTTTCGGCACGGTCTGGGGAATCATGAGCGCCTTTCAGGGGCTGGGGAACATGGAGCAGGCCACACTGGCCACGGTGGCCCCCGGCATCGCGGAGGCGCTGGTGGCCACCGCCATGGGCCTCTTCGCGGCCATCCCGGCGGTGATCGCGTACAACCGATACGCGGACCAGGTGGGCCGGCTCGAAAGCCGATTCGACACCTTTATGGAAGAGTTCGCCACTATCCTGCAGCGCCACGCCCGCGGCCGGATCGGGCGCTGACATGGCGGCGGCACGGGGCAAGCGGCGGCTGATGGGGGAGATCAACGTGGTCCCCTACATCGATGTCATGCTCGTGCTCCTGATTATCTTCATGATCACCGCGCCCCTTCTGACCCAGGGGGTCCAGGTGGAGCTGCCCAAGGCCGGCGCCGAGCCCATCGACAGCGAGGGTCCCGAACCCCTGGTACTGACCGTGGATCGGGAAGGACTGCTGTACCTGAACGTGGGCGGCGAAGAGGAAACCCCCATCGACGCGTCGATCGTGATCGCGCGCTCGGCGGCGGTGCTGAGGCGGACTCCGGACACCCCGGTGCTGGTCCGTGCCGATACCGCGGTGGAGTACGGCAAGGTCGTGAGCGCAATGGTGCTGCTGCAGCGGGCTGGTGCCGAACAGGTGGGTTTCATTACCGATCCGGCAGAGACCTCCCAGTACCCAGAGGTCGAGGAATAGCGGGGCATGTGGGAGTTCCTGCGCAATCACCCGGGTGGGCTGTTTCTGTCGGTGCTCCTGCACGGCCTGCTGGTGGTGGGCGCCGGCTATGCGTCGCTTAGAAGCGTCCCGTTTCCCGATGCCGCGCCGGATGTTTCCATCAAGGCCACCGTCGTGGACGAGTCCATGATCCAGGAAGAAATGCGCCGGCTGGAGCGGGAGGAGGAGAGGCAGCAGGCCCAGGTCGAGGCGGAGCAGGCGCGTATCGATGAGCTGCGCCGGCAGCGCGAGGAGGCCGAGCGGGAAGCCCGCGAGGCCGAGGAGCGGGCCCGGGCCGAGAGCGAGCGGCAGGTCGCCGAAGCCGAGGAGGCCCGCAGGCAGGCAGCTGAAGAAGCCGAGAAACGGCGTGCGGCGGAGGCTGAACGGCAGCGTAAGGAAGAAGCCGAGCGAGAGCGGCTCGCAGAGCTTGAGAGAAAGCGAAAGGCGGAGGAAGAACGGCTGGCCAAGCTGGAAGCCGAGCGCAAGGCAGCAGAGCAGCGGAAACGCGAGGAGGCCGAGGCCAGGCGCCAGGCTGAGCTGGAGGCGGAGCTCAAGGCGCAGCTGGCGGCGGAGGAACGGCGCCGCAGCGCAGAGCGTAGCGGCGAGCTGGCGCGGTATATCGCCCTGATCCAGCAGAGCGTGGAACGCAGCTGGATTCGGCCGCCGGATGCGGCCTCAGGTATTGAATGCGAGCTCCTGGTGCGGCAGATTCCCGGCGGTGACGTTGCCGACGTCCAGGTGGGGGCCTGTAATGCCTCGGCCGTTGTGCAACGATCGATTGTCAATGCGGTCTACAAAGCAGCGCCGTTGCCTGAGCCGTCCGATCCGAGCTTGTTCGAACGAAACCTGAGATTCGTATTCCGACCGGAGGATTGATGCGCATCATCCGAAAACTGCTGGCCACCGGGCTGGTCCTGGCTTTGCCATTACCGGTATCCGCCCAGCTGACCATCGAGATCAGCCGGGGAGTTTCCGAGGCCGTACCTGTCGCCGTTGTGCCCTTTGCCTGGGAAGGCGAGGCCGAGGTTCCCCTGGACGTGGCCGCCGTGATTGCCAGCGATCTGGAGCGCAGCGGCCGGTTTGAACCGATGGACCGCGAAGACATGATCGGCGCTCCGTCCGAACCTCAGGACGTCAACTTTCGCGACTGGCGACTGCTCAACACCGACGTTCTCGTGACCGGCAAGGTCACCCCGGTTCCGGAAGGCTACGAGGTCGCGTTTTTCGCCTTCGACGTGTTCCGGGGCGACCAGCTGATCGGCTATTCGCTGAAGAGCCCGCCCGGTGGACTGCGGGCGGCGTCCCACCGCGCCGCGGATATGATCTTCGAGAAGCTTACCGGTGTCCCGGGAGCGTTCTCCACCCGCATTGCCTATGTCAGCGTCGAGGGCGATCGCAACAACGAGCGTTTTCGGCTGATCGTTGCCGATGCCGACGGTGAAAACCCGGTGGTGGTGGCGGACTCGCGGGCGCCGCTGATGTCGCCCTCATGGTCGCCGGATGCCAGCCGGCTGGCCTACGTCTCTTTCGAGGGCGGCGCGTCGGGCATCTACGTTCAGGAGCTGGAGACGGGGCGCCGCCAGCTGGTTTCCTCTCATCCGGGGATCAACGGAGCGCCGGCCTGGTCTCCCGACGGCCAGCGTCTGGCAATGACCCTGTCCATGGGTGACAGCAACCTGGACATCTATGTGCTCAACCCGGCGACCAACGAACTGACGCGCCTGACCCGGAATGCCGCGATCGATACCGAGGCCAGCTGGGCGCCGGACGGAAAAACCATTTATTTCACATCCGACCGGGCCGGCGGGCCGCAAATCTATTCGGTTCCGTCGGCCGGAGGGACGCCGAAGCGTGTAACCTTCGAGGGCAGCTACAATGCGCGCCCGCGAATTTCGCCGGACGAGCGATCACTTGCAGTGGTCCACAACGACCGGGGCAATTTCCGTATCGCGCTCGTGGATCTCGAGCGCCGCGCGGTTCGCATCCTCTCCGAGGGACGCCAGGACGAGTCGCCGAGTTTCGCGCCGAATGGCAGCATGATCATTTATGCGACGCGGGCGGGGCGGCGGGGCGTCCTGGCGGCGGTTTCCACCGACGGCCGGGTCCAGCAGCGAATCGCCGCGACAGCGGGCGACGTTCGTGAACCGGTGTGGTCGCCTTACCCGGTGCGCTGAGAGCAGATATCATTGCGGCCGGGCAGGCCGTACCAACACGACGATGCAATCGAGGCCCAAGGACATGACAAGGCAAGGTTTTCTGGCCGTACTGGCAGCAGCACTTCTGGTCGCCGGCTGTTCCAGTTCGGATACACAGGATGACGGAGACACAGGCGAGACCGTCGGCGGGACGGATGACGGGTTTCTGACCCAGGGACTGCCTGGCTCGGGCGGTCTTGAGGGCGGCGAGCTGGGGACTGCCGGCGGAGCCCAGGGGGCCGGCCCGGACGCGGAAATGCTGGCACGCACCGTGATCTATTTCGACTTTGACTCGGCGGGCATCCGCCCGGATTTCTCCGAGGTCCTCGCGGCTCACGCGGCGTACCTCGTGGAAAACCCCGGCGTGATGGTCCGCCTCGAGGGGCACACCGACGAGCGCGGAAGCCGTGAATACAATATTGGCCTGGGCGAGCGGCGCAGCCAGGCGGTCCGCCGGGTCCTCATGCTTCAGGGCGCCGCTGCCACGCAGATAACGACGGTCAGCTACGGGGAGGAACAGTCCGCCGTCAACGGCTCCGATGAGGAAGCGTGGTCTCTCAACCGCCGCGTGGAACTGGTGTACCCATGATCTGGGGGCCCGGAATCCGACAGGCGCTGGTCTGCGGGGGCGTACTCGTGCTCTCGGCCTGTGTGTCCACTCCTCCCGAAGAAGATCCGATCTTCATCAAGCTGACCGAGCTCGAGGACCGCATGGACAACATGGAACGGGTCATGCGTAACGAGAGTCTTGTCGAGCTGGCGGGGGAAATGGAAATGCTCCGCGAGGAAGCCCGGGCCCTCCGCGGTCAGGTCGAGACCTTGCAGCACGAGTCGGAGCAGGCCCGTAACCGCCAGCGGGACCAGTATCTGGACATCGACCGTAGACTGCAGAGCCTCGAAGGCGGCGAGCCGGTGGACTTTTCCGCGCCCGTTGCCGGTGCCGCGGCAGGCGCCACGGCAGGGGCCGCGGCGGCGGGTCCCGCCGCAGCCGGTCCCGCAGCGCTGCCGGCGGTCGCCGGGAGCGCTGATGACCGGGCTGCCTACGAGGCCGCCTTCGAGCTGCTCAAGAGCGGCCGCTACGACGAGGCCAAGGGCGCCTTTACGCGCTTCCTCGGATCGTATCCGAACAGTGATCTTGCCGGACATGCCCAGTACTGGCTGGCCGAGACGTACTACGTGCAGCGGGACTTCGAGACCGCGCTGGGCGCCTTCACGACCGTGGCCCAGGAGTATCCCACCACCCGCAAGATGCCGGATGCGCTCTTGAAGATCGGTTACTGCAACTACGAAAACGGCGACTACGGCGATGCGCGCAGCGCGCTGGAACAGGTGGTCGAGGAGTATCCGGACTCCACGAGTGCCCGCCTGGCCGGACAGCGGCTGGAGAAAATGCGCTCCGAGGGCCGGTAGTCGTTCATGAACGCAGTGGCAACCGGGGCGGTGGAAGCCGCGGCGCCGCGGCTGAAAATCGCCGAGATCTTCACGTCGATACAGGGGGAGGCTGCCCACGTGGGCTGGCCCACCGTCTTTGTCCGACTTACCGGGTGCCCGCTGCGCTGCGTCTGGTGCGATACCGCCTATGCCTTTCAGGGCGGCGCATGGATGGAACTGGACGGCATTTTCGAGTCCGTGGCTGAGGCCGGAGTGCGGCACGTCTGTGTGACCGGCGGCGAGCCGCTGGCCCAGCGCCCCTGTCTGGCGTTGCTGAGCGGGCTGTGTGACGCCGGATACATCGTTTCCCTGGAAACCAGCGGGGCGCTGGACGTCAGCGAAGTGGACTCCCGGGTTCACAAGGTGATCGATATCAAGACGCCCGGCTCCGGCGAATGCGAACGCAATCGCCTGGACAATCTGGACCATCTCGGCCCGCATGATGCCCTTAAGTTCGTCCTCGCCGACCGGGCCGACTTCGACTGGGCCAGGGATTTCATCAGCGAGCGGTCCCTGGCCGGGCGCTGCGAAACACTGTTTTCTCCGGTCTGGGGCGCGTTGCCGGCCGCGCAGCTGGCAGACTGGATTCTGGCGGAGCGGGTGCCGGCCCGCCTGCAGCTGCAGATGCACAAGGTCCTCTGGGGCGATGAACCGGGACGCTGACAAAGCGGTCAGGGCGGTCGTGCTGGTCTCGGGCGGGCTCGATTCGGCGACCGTGCTGGCGATGGCCAGAAACGACGGCCGGGAGTGCCACGGCCTCAGCTTTCGCTACGGTCAGCGGCACGACGCGGAGCTCAGCGCCGCCGCGAAACTCTGCGCGGCGCTCGGGGCCGTCAGCCACCGGACCCTGACGATCGACCTGGCCGGGCTGGGCGGCTCGGCCCTGACGGACCCGGACATTCCCGTGCCGGAGTCTTCAACGGAAGGCATCCCGGTGACCTATGTGCCGGCTCGCAACACCATGTTCCTGTCGCTGGCCCTGGGTGCCGCCGAAATCCTGGGTGCCACCGAGATCTACATCGGCGTCAATGCGCTGGACTATTCGGGTTATCCGGATTGCCGGCCCGCCTATATCGAGGCCTTTCAGACACTGGCCAACCTGGCGACGAAAGCCGCCGTTGAGGGCAACCCGATTCTGATCCGCGCTCCGCTGATCAATCTGGGCAAAGACGAGATTATTCGCCGTGGCCTTGATCTCGGCGTTGACTACAGCCAGACGGTTTCCTGCTACCAGGCCGACGCCCGGGGCGCAGCCTGCGGGCGCTGCGATTCCTGCCGGCTGAGGCGGGCCGGTTTCGAGGCCGCCGGCGTTGCCGATCCCACCCGTTACCAGCACTGAATCTTGCCAGTGCCGTTTTGTTTCCGGAGCGTTGGTCGCGGCCACGCCTTGCAGTACAATGCCGCGCTTCCCGGTGGGCTGTTAGCTCAATTGGTAGAGCACCGGGCTTTTAACCCGTTGGTTCTGGGTTCGAGTCCCAGGCGGCCCACCATTTACCCATCCGCTGCCGGTTCCGGCAGCCATCCTGCACGATCGGCGTCGTCGCGCCGGCAAGATCGGATACTCATCTGACGTTTCCGCGCCCCGGGCGGCTGATCTTGTGCATCCCTTTTGGCAGTTCCCGATTCCGGTTTTCAGGCGGGTGGATGCTGCATACGCACATTGACCGACTCTGCATATCGGGTTGGGTGTTCTGACAGGATTGATCCCCCGGAAACCCGGATGATGCTCCCCGTGATCGCAGCGGGCCCCAGAGGATCGGGGCCGCCCGGACCAGGACGGACCGGGCAATACGACGGACGCGGAATGAGCCGACGCGACACGTGGAAACCACAGGGACCGGTTTCGCCCGGGTGGCCACGGACGACAACTATCGGGTCAAGGGAACGATCCGGGGCAGCGCCAGGATGGCGCGTTACTGAGGTGCCATGACGGCGCCAAAACCGCGCGGCCAGGGAAGGATCAACAATAACAGGGCGCTTGTCGCCCCGCCCGCCGGGCGGGGCGTATTTACGGGCCACAACGAGGCCCGAACGAATCTGAGATCTCGGCCGAGGGACTGGCCGCAGGGTGGCAGGGATGCGGGCGGTTCGGAACCGCCTAGGGAAGCCATAAGAACAACAGGGATATTCAGCCCCGCCGACCGGCGGGGCTTTTTTCGTTGTCTGCCGGCTTGCCGGAGGCGCGTCGACCGGCAATTAGTCGACGAGGCCGGCCACGTCGAGAACAAACGCGTACTCCGTCGCGGTTTCCGCCAGCCCGGAATAGCGGCCCGCCGCATCGAAGTGACCGGTATCCATATTGGTCTTCAGCACGAGCAACGAGTCGCCGACCGCTCGCTGACGCAGTCTTGCGACCCATTTCGCGGGCTCCCAGTACTGCACCCGCGAATCGTACAGACCAGCTGTTACGAGCATTTGCGGATAGACAGCGGCGCGAACCTGATCATAGGGAGAGTACGACAGCATATAGTCGTAGTAGGTCTTCTTCTTCGGGTTGCCCCACTCATCGAACTCGAAGGTGGTCAGAGGGATGCTTTCGTCGAGCATCGTCGTGACGACATCCACGAACGGAACGCCTGCGACGATGCCCGCGTAGAGGTCCGGCCGCAGGTTCGCGATCGCGCCCATCAGGAGCCCGCCTGCGCTCCGCCCCTGGGCAATGACACGGCGTGGGTCGGCCCAACCCTCCTCGACGAGAAACCGCGTCACGTCGATGAAGTCCGTAAAGGTGTTCTTTTTTTCCAGGAGCTTGCCGTCTTCGTACCAGCGGCGGCCCAGTTCCTGGCCACCACGTACATGGGCGATGGCAAAGATCATGCCCCGGTCGACCAGACTGACGCGTTCAGGCTTGAAATCCGGATCGTAGGAGGACCCGTAACTTCCATAGGCATTCAGGAACAGCCCGTGGGAGCTGTCGGGCCGCAGGCCCTTACGGAAGTAGAGGCTGACCGGTATCCGGGCGCCATCGCGGGCGGGGGCGTTCAGCCGGAGAGTCTCGTACTCGTCAGGGTCATAGCCTGCCACCTGCGCGCGCTTGCGGATCCGAAACTCGCGCTTGCGGGTATCGAAGTCCACGACGGACTCGGGCTGATCCAGGGAGGACCAGGTAAACCGGGCAATTTCGCCGTCCACGCCCGGATTTTCCGCGAGTGATGCGGTGTAGGCGGCGGCCGGAATGGGCACATAGAAGGACTCGGCGCCGTCCAGAGGCTGGATGCGAATTTTCCGCAGGCCCTCGTGTCGCTCCTCCAGCGCAATAAACCGCGTAAACGCGCGAAAATCCACGATGGTGGCGTCTCTGCGCGGGGGCACCAGTTCGTCCCAGCTGCTGTCATCGGCGATTGTCGACAACGGTGCCCGGACGAGGCGGAAGTCCGGTGCACCGTCATTGGTTCGCAGGTACACCCAGTCCCCAACCGGCTCGGGGTAGTACTCGTGGCCCAGGCGCCGGGGAATCAGAACCACCGGAGCGGTTTCGGGCCGGCGGGCGTCGATGAACCGGTATTCGGTGGTCAGCGTGCTGGTGATCCCGATCAGGATCCAGCGGGGATCGCGGCCCGCCTGGATGCTTATGCTGAATGTGTTGTCGGTCTCTTCATAAACAAGCACATCCTCGGCCTGGTCGGTGCCCAGCTCGTGCCGGTAGACCCGGTTGGGGATCAGCGTTTCCGGGGCCCGCCGGACATAGAAAAGATGCCGGCCATCGGCAGACCAGGCCATCGATCCGGTGGTATCGGCGACGGTGTCCGGAAGCACTTCGCCGGTGGCCGTGTCCTTGACCCGGATCGTGAACAGTTCCCGGCTCAGCGTGTCTTCGGACCAGGCAAACAGCTGGCCGTCGGGAGACGGCGCCGTATCGCTGACCAGGTAGTAGTCGTGGGCTCGCGCCTCCTCGTTTGGATCCAGGAGGATCTCCTCGGGCCCGTCTTCCGAGCCGCGGTGGCGCATGTACTTGGCATAGTCCGCGCCCGGCGTGTAGCGCTCGAAATACCAGTCTTCACCGCGCCGTACCGGAACGGTGCTGTCGGCCTCGGGAAGACGGGCCTTCATTTCACCGAGCAGCTCAGACTCCAGTTCGCTGAGGTGGGCGAGCTGCGTTTCCGCCCAGGCGTTTTCCGCCTCCAGATAGGCGATGACGTCCGGATCCGTGCGCGCGTCGTCCCGCAGCCAGTGGAACTCGTCGATACGGGTCTCGCCATGGGCCGTGAGTTCGACCGGGCGCTGTTCTGCCAGAGGCGGTTGCGCCTGGGCAATGGGTTTGGGCGCCCGGGTCCTGCTGTCATTCATCGAGCAGCCGCCGGCCAGGACGATACCCAGCATGAGGGGGAGGAGGGGGCGTATGCGGTGGGGCAGGTCCATGCGTCATTCTCGTGCGAAACGCGAAGTCTATCAGGGTGCGCCCGGCGTGAAGCGGTCGGGGACGGTGCCGTGGCGGCCCGCACCCCCGGTGAATTCGCGGGCTCCGGCCAGAGCCTCCGTTTCCACAACGGAGCGGCCGGCGGCGAATTCCCGCTCCAGCGCACGCTGCAAGGCCCGTGGATCTCCAAAGGCCGACGCCCGGTCCGCTCGGAGACAGGCCTGGGGAAAGGCCGCGAGCTCCCGGGCCCATTCAATGGCGGCAGCCAAGCTCTGTCCATTTGGTACGAGTCGCTCACACAACCCGATTTCGGCACATTCAGCGGCATCGACTCGCCGGCCGGTCAGAATCAGGTCTTGGGCGCGGCCCCGCCCGACCAGGGCGGGAAGCCGCACGGTTCCGCCATCGATCAGCGGTACACCAAAGCGGCGGCAGAAAACCCCCATGTAGGCGTCCTGCTCCATGACCCGGAGGTCGCACCAGGCCGCCAGCTCCATGCCGCCCGCCACCGCGGGCCCGGCAATCGCGGCGATCACCGGTTTGGACAACGCCATCCGCGTCGGCCCCATGGGTCCGAGGGGAGGTCGGCCGTCCTTGCCGAAATGCAATTCGTCCAGCCACCCGGCCGCGGCACCACCGGCGAGGGCTTTCAGGTCAAAGCCCGAGCAGAAGGCGCCGCCGGTCCCGGCGAGAACGGCGACCCGGCTCTGGCCGCACTTGTCGAAGGCGACAAAGGCCTCGTAGAGACGGCGCGCGGTCGGTGGATCGACCGCATTCTTTGCGTCGGGACGGGCTATACGGACGATGTACACTTCGCCATCGCGTTGAATGCTGATCGTATCGTTGTCCATGAGCTGTATTCCTGCGGCCCACGCGGCCATCAGATCGGCATTACGCGCTACAGGGGAGTAAAGGCGATCAGCCGGCGACCGCTATACTACCCGCCCTCGCGCTGTTCAGCCGTACCGAAGCTTGCCGGCCGGAGAGAGCCACGACCGATGAACGTAAAGCCGCTGCTTTTGTCGCTTGCCGTGATGTTGCCTGTCAGTTCGCCGGCCACGGCGGATCTGGCCGCGTCCGGTCCGGCCACCCGCCCGGACGTTTATGAGCCCGGGGCCAAGCGTCTGCTCGGCTGGGTTGAGCGCGCTCTGGTGACCGATGCCGGCATCACGGTCAAGGCAAAGCTCGACTCCGGTGCGCGCACATCGTCCCTGGACGCCCGCAATATCGAGCGCTTCAAGCGGGACGGAGAAGAGATGGTCCGCTTCGATTTCATCAATCCGGGCGACGGGCGCAAAGTGAAGGTGGAGCGGCCGGTCGTGCGCAACGTCCGGATCCGGGAACACGGTGGCGGGTATCAGCGCAGGCCGGTAGTCGAAGTGTGGCTGTGTATCGGCGACGTGGCCCGGGACGTCGAGGTGACCCTCGCGGACCGGCGGGGATTCATCTATCCGCTGCTTGTCGGCCGACGGGCAATGGAAGGGGCCATCGTGATCGATCCGGAGGAGACCTTCACCACACCGCCCACCTGTCGTCTCGGGGTGTACCAGCCGTGAGACGCGGACACCTTCTCGGTCTGGCCGGAGCCCTGGCGGTGATCGGGCTCAGTATTTTCTTCTACAAGGTCGAGCGGCTGGGCTTCCCGGTCGCGCCCGAAGAGAAAGTCCAGATCTGGACCGTGGAGGCGAGGGCGGATTTCCGCCGCACCGGCGTCGGACCGGTCAAGGCGGCGCTGCGCATTCCGAAGGAACCGCGGGGCTTTGACCTGATCAGGGAGAACTTTGTCTCGCGGGGCTATGGTCTGGCGACCGCCGAGGATCGCAACACCCGCACGGCCACCTGGTCCAAGCGTCGGGCGTCGGGTGAGCAGTCCCTTTACTACCAGGTGACGGTGGCCGGTGACCCCGATCGGGAGGGCCGCGACGACGTGCCCGCCTTCCCGGATGTTCCGAGCCTCGAGGAGCCACGGCAGTCGGCGCTCATGGAAATCGTCGAAGAGGCCCGCGGCGAGTCCGCCGACATCGCCACCTTCACGTCGGCGGTGCTCCGCCGGATCAATGCCGAGGCTCCCGATGAAACCATGAGCCTTCTTCTGGCCGGCGCGAACGGGAGTTTCGGGCGCGCCGCGCTCGCGGTGACGGTTCTCGCCGGGGCCCGGATTCCCGCGGAAGTGGCTCACGCCGTCGTGCTCCGGGATCAGCGCGAGTCGTCGTTTATTCCCATTCTCGCGGTCCACAACGGCGATCAGTGGCTGTACTTCAATCCGGTGACCGGCGACCGGGGGCTTTCGCCGCGCGTGCTGGTCTGGACCTGGGGCTCGGATCCGGCCTTTACCACCGAGGGCGGTACCGGCCGCAGCGTCACGCTGACGGTGCGCCGAAGCCTCGGCGACGCCATGGAAGTGGCGGAGCGCAGGGCCGAGCTGTCCGGTTCACGGATTGTCGATTTTTCGCCATTGAGCCTTCCCCTGGATGCCCAGGAACTCTATCGGGTGCTGCTCACGCTGCCCATCGGGGCGTTTCTCATCGTGGTCATGCGTAATTTCGTCGGTGTCCAGACCTTCGGCACCTTCATGCCCATCCTGATTGCGCTGGCCTTTCGCGAGACCAAACTCGGCAACGGCATTCTCTTGTTCGTTCTGGTCGTCTCGACGGGTCTGCTGATCCGCCTGTACCTGGAGAAACTGCATCTGCTCCTTGTGCCCCGACTGGCCTCGGTATTTACCGTCGTGGTTCTGGTGCTCCTTTCGATCAGCATCCTGAGCCATCGGCTGGGTGTCGAAATCGGACTTTCCGTCGCCTTGTTTCCGATGGTGATCCTGACGATGGTGATCGAGCGGATGTCCATCGTCTGGGAGGAGCGCGGGCCGGGCGATGCGGTGAAAGAGGGGCTGGGAACCCTCGTTGTGGCCTCGCTGGCCTACGTGTTGATGGGGGAAGAACGCATCGAGCATCTGATGTTCGTGTTTCCCGAACTGCTGCTGGTCCTGCTTGCAGCGACCCTGCTCACCGGGCGCTACACCGGCTACCGGCTCTCTGAGCTTTTCCGCTTCAAGGCGATTGCCGGTGACAAGCACGGCGGGGCTGCGTCGTGATCGGCTCCTGGCTGCGTTTGCGCAGGGCCGGCATTGCGGGCATCAACCGGCGCAATGCCGGACTGATCATGCCGCACAACCGGCGGGCCCAGTACCCGCTGGTGGACGACAAGCTCAGAACAAAAGAACTGGCGCTGGAGCACGGGATACCGGTACCCGCGCTCTACGGGGTGATCAGAACACCGCACGATATCCGCGACCTGCCCGCCATCGTCGCCGACCGCAAGGATTTCGTGGTCAAGCCGGCTCACGGCAGCCAGGGCGACGGCATCATGGTGATTGTCGACCGGACCCGCCGGGGCTTTTATCGCACCGCCGGAGGCCGGGTCGTCGATTCCGACGGCATGTCCCATCACCTGAGCAATGCGCTCAACGGGCAATACAGCCTGGGCGGGCAGCCCGACCATGTCCTCGTGGAGTACCGGGTCGACTTCGACCGGATTTTCGACGGCATCACTTTCCAGGGCGTGCCGGACATCCGGATCGTGGTGTATCGCGGATTCCCGCTCATGGCCATGGTGCGGTTGCCGACGAAGGACTCCGACGGGAAGGCCAACCTGCATCAGGGCGCGGTCGGAGCCGGGCTGGACCTGGCCACGGGGAAGACGCTGACCGGCGTCGTGGGAACGCGCAGCGTGGATGAGCATCCGGATACGGGCGAACCCATTGCCGGTGTGAGCCTGCCCTACTGGCGGGACATGCTCCTGACATCGGCGCGCTGCTTCGACATCACGGGCCTGGGCTACCTGGGCGTTGATCTCGTCCTCGACGCGAAACACGGCCCCCTGGTACTGGAGCTGAATGCCCGCCCGGGGCTCAACATCCAGCTCGCCAACCGCGACGGCATCCTGCGCAGAGTGGCGGCGATCGATGCGCTGGACCGCTTCGGCGCGGAGGCCGAAGAGCGCGTGGAAACCGCTGTGGCGGCCCTGGGCCCGTCTGGCGCGCACTGAAATACGATGAGCGTTCGACCGCAGGCCGGGTTAGGCTCAGTGGATGTCTGACCAGGCAATCCGGCGGCCGACTGTTTTTATCACCGGCGCCGCCGGTGGGATCGGTCTGGCGGCCGCCCTGCGTTTTCATGCGGCGGGCTGGCGGGTTCTGGCGGCGGATCGTGATGCGGCCGGTCTCCAAGCCCTGCAGCGCTTAACGAGCGCCGACCGGTTGGTGACGGTCTGCTGCGATGTGACATCTTCGGCCGAGGTTACCGCGGCATTCGAATGTCTGAAGGAACGGTTTGGTCCGGCCCTCGACCTTCTCGTGAACAATGCCGGCGTACTCCATGTCGGGCGGTTCGAGGAGCTTGACGCTGCGGAGCATGACCAGACGATCCGGGTCAACGTCAACGGCGTGCTGGCGGTACTGCATGCGGCCTTTCCCTTTCTCAAGGCAGCGCGGGGCGCCCGGGTCGTGAACATGTCATCGGCCTCGGCGGTTTTCGGAGTCCCCGAGTTCGCCAGCTATTCGGCGTCCAAATTCTTCGTCCGGGGGCTCACCGAGGCGCTTGCCGTGGAGTGGCGGGCCCACGAGATTCATGTCTGTCACGTCATGCCCGCGTTCGTGGCCACCGGCATGGTCGAGGATCAGCATGCCGATTCGATGGACCGCCTGGGTGTTCGCCTCACGGCCGAACAGGTGGCTGAGGTCGTATTCCGGGCCGCGACCCGGAGAAAGCGCCTCTCGTGGCCCGTTGGCGGGGGGTTCCGCGTGCTACGGATCATACTGGGGCCCGCGCCGGAGTGGCTCAAGAAGCGAATCATGGGATGGATAACGGGGTACTAGGGGCAATGCCGAAGACCGCGGATTACTTTCGGGACAAAGTGGTATTTATTACCGGCGCGGCAAGCGGCATCGGCCTTGAAATGGCCCGTCAGCTGCTGACGTTCGGGGCCCGGGTCGTGTTGTCCGACCGCGACGCGGAAGGCTGCGAGCGGGCAGCGGTCCGCCTGGGTGAAGGAGCCATCTGGCTTCGTCTGGACGTGGCCGACGGGCCGGCTTTCGAGACGGCTCTGGATGAAGCCTGGCGGCGCTGTGGCCGGGTGGACATCCTGGTGAACAACGCCGGATTCGGCATGGCCGGGGAGACCGCTGACATCGACGCGGACATGTGGGAGCGGATTGTCGCCGTCAACCTGATGGGTGTCGTCCACGGCTGCCGGCTGGCGTTTCCCCGGATGGCGGCTCAGGGGAGCGGGCAGATTGTCAATATCGCTTCGATGTTCGGGCTGCTGCCCGGGCCCTTGTATACCCCCTATGTCACTACCAAGCATGCCGTTGTGGGGCTGTCCCGTTCCCTGCGTCTCGAAGGCCGGGCGGCGGGGATCAAGGTCAACGCCATTTGTCCCGGGTTTATCGAAACCCGAATCATCGAGAATGCGGAAACGGCGGGCGTGGACTCGTCCACGGCCCGCGAGACCATTCCGTTTCGTTTCCTGCCGGTCGAGCGGGCCGTAGCCACGATGCTCGACGGGGTGGCCCGTGACCGGGAGATCCTGCTGTTTCCCATTGAAATGAAGCTGCTGTGCTGGCTGGACAGGATAGCTCCGAGCTTGAGCGGCTGGCTCGTGGAGCGAACCCTGGCCGATACACGCCGCGCTCTCGCAGGCCCCTGAGCCGGGGGCAGGGCGATTGACCAGGTCTGCTGCACGGCCCCGGGTTTCGCTATAATTCGCGTTCTTCCCGGCCATTGGGTCGGGAACCGCCCAGAGGGGGGGGCGCGGCTTGCGCGGCGGCTCCCCGTGCCTCAGCGCGGCAGCGCGCAGACCCGGAACCACGGCCATGACCATCACAATAAAACGCGGTCTCGACCTGCCGATTGCAGGTGCCCCCGATCAGACCATCAGTGACGCGCCTCCGTCGTCGAGTGTGTCCGTACTCGGCCGCGACTACGTCGGTCTCAGGCCCAGCATGGAGGTCCAGGAGGGTGATTGGGTCGAGTCGAGCCAGCCGCTTTTTCGGGACAAGAACAACCCGGGCCTGGTGGCCGTCGCTCCCGGGGCCGGCGTGGTTCGCGAAATCCGCCGGGGACCGCGGCGGATACTCCAGGCGGTCCGCATCGAGCTCGACGGGGACGCGCATCGGACATTTCCCGTGCGCGCGCCGGACGAACTGGTGGCTATGGACCGATCCGACGTTGTGTCGACGCTTGTGGATTCGGGGCTCTGGCCCTCGTTACGAACGCGTCCCTATAGCAAGGTCCCGTTGCCCGACGAGGTGCCCGCCGGAATCTTCGTTACAGCGATGGACAGCAATCCCCTGGCAGCCGACCCGTCGGTCGTGATCGCGGACGCCCGCGAGGATTTCCTGAACGGGGTCACGGTGCTGACCCGGTTGACGAACGGCCCGGTGCATGTCTGCCGACGTGCCGGCAGCGACGTGCCGGCGCCGGAACTGGAGCGGGTCAGCATCGCCGAATTCGACGGCCCCCATCCGTCCGGTCTGCCGGGCACCCATATTCACTTTCTGCAGCCCGTTCACGCCGGGCGATCGGTCTGGTATCTGAACTACCAGGATGTCATCGCCGTGGGCCGGCTGTTCACCCTGGGCCGCCTGGTGCCGGAGCGGATTATCGCCCTCGGTGGGCCGTCGGTCCGTCAGCCCAGGCTGCTTCGCACGCGCATGGGCGCGGCCGTCGCAGGGTTGCTGGAAAACCAGCTCGAGCCGGGCGAGGTCAGGGTGATTTCCGGGTCGGTGTTCTCCGGCTATCGTGCCGCGGGCTGGGCAGCCTACCTGGGCCGTTATCATCTCCAGCTCTCGGTCCTGCCCGAGGGTCGGCAGCGTGAGTTGTTGGGGTGGATCATGCCGGGCCGCCGGAAATTTTCGGTTACGAATGCCTTTGCTTCGAGCTTTGCCCGGGGGCGGCGGCTGTTCGGGCTCACCACCAGCCAGAACGGCAGCCCGAGAGCGATGGTGCCCATCGGGTCTTACGAGCGCGTCATGCCGCTGGATATTCTGCCGACCCAGCTCCTCAGAGCCATTGTGGTCAAGGACACGGACGCCGCTCAGAAGCTGGGCTGTCTGGAACTCGATGAAGAAGACCTGGCCCTTTGTACCTTCGTCTGCCCGGGCAAGTACGACTACGGCCCGATGCTCCGGCAGAACCTCGAACAGATTGAGAAGGAAGGTTGATGTCTGGACTCAGAGCCTATCTGGATCGCCTCGAGCCCCTCTTTCTCAAGGGTGGCAAATTCGAGAAATTCGGCGCTCTCTACGAGATGGTGGACACGTTCCTCTACAGCCCGAAGGACGTCACCCGCAGCGCGCCCCACGTGCGCGACGCCATAGACCTAAAGCGGGTCATGACTTATGTCGTCATCGCCGCGCTGCCGGTTGCGCTGGCCGGTATGTACAACATGGGTTTCCAGGCCAATACGGCGCTGGCAGCCCTTGGCCAGTCCGGAATCGACGGCTGGCGCGGCCAGGTCATCGACGCGCTGGGTATCGGCTACGATCCCGGCAGTTTCGCCGCCTGCTTCTGGCACGGATTTCTGTATTTTCTGCCGGTGTACGTCGTGACCCTGGCGGCCGGAGGGTTCTGGGAAGTCCTGTTCGCCGTGGTCCGCAATCACGAGGTGAACGAGGGCTTTCTGGTCACCTCCATGCTGTATGCCCTGATCCTCCCTCCGACGATTCCGCTTTGGCAGGTAGCGCTGGGGATCAGTTTCGCCGTCGTACTGGGAAAGGAGGTTTTCGGCGGCACCGGCAAGAATTTTCTTAACCCCGCGCTTGTCGGCCGGGCGTTTCTTTACTTCGCGTATCCCGCCCAGAATTCCGGTGACGCCGTATGGGTGGCCGCCGACGGCTACTCCGGCGCAACACCGCTCGCCCTCGGGGCGGAAGGCGGGGTCGGCTCGATCACTGGTGACGGTGTGACCTGGATGGATTCGTTCCTCGGCATGGTGCCGGGCACGATCGGCGCCGAATCCACGCTCATGTGTCTGATCGGTGCGGCGTTTCTTCTCTACACTCGGGTAGCGTCCTGGCGCATCATGCTGGGTGTCCTGCTCGGCATGATCGGGACGTCGCTGCTGTTCAACGTGGTCGGCAGCGACACCAATCCCATGTTCGCCGTACCCTGGCACTGGCACCTGGTCCTGGGCGGTTTTGCGTTCGGCATGGTCTACATGGCCACCGATCCGGTATCGGCGGCGCATACGGCCAGAGGCCGGCTCTGGTATGGGGCCCTGATCGGGGCTCTGACGGTCTTGATCCGGGTAGTCAATCCGGCGTTTCCGGAAGGCATCATGCTCGCGATTCTGCTGGGCAATGTGTTTGCGCCCCTGATCGACCATTTCGTCGTGCAGTCGAACGTTCGCCGCCGGGAGAAACGCTATGTCCAATGACAGCATCGCCAAGACCCTGCTGGTGGCGATCGGCCTGTCACTGGTCTGTTCGGTCATCGTGTCGGTTTCCGCTGTGGGCCTGAAGCCCCGTCAGGAGGCCAACGCCGAGGCAGCCCGGCGGGCTGAGATTCTCCGCTCTGCCGGCCTCCTGGAAGCGGACACTGACGTGGACGCGGTGTTCCGGGATCGGGTCGAAGCCCGTGTGCTGGACCTGGACAGCGGCCAGATCGTGGCCGACATGGACCCCGACGCTCTCGACGGCGCCGCGACGAGCACGATGCTGCTTCCGGAGGAGGACATTGCCGGCATCGTCAGGCGGCCCCGCTACGTGTCTGTCTATCTGGTTCGTGACGGCGATGACGTCGACAAGGTCGTGCTGCCTGTTCACGGCTACGGCCTGTGGTCGACCATGTACGGGTTCCTCGCCCTGGGCGCCGACGGCAATACCGTGGAAGGACTGAGCTTCTACCAGCACGGGGAGACGCCGGGTCTGGGTGGCGAAATCGAGAACCCCCGGTGGCTGGCGGGTTGGCAGGGCAAGAAGGTCTACGGGGACGGCGAGGACGTCAGGCTGGGTGTCATCAAGGGCCAGGTGGACCCGGAAAGCCCCCAGAGCGAGTGGCAGGTTGACGGGCTGTCGGGCGCCACGCTGACCTCTAACGGGGTCACCAATATGATCCACTACTGGCTCGGGGATGGTGCCTTCGGGCCGTTTCTTGCGCGGCTGAGAAACGGAGAGTCCTTGTCATGAGCAAGAATCGCGATGTGTTCCTCGAACCGATCGTCGACAACAACCCGATCACCCTGCAGGTGCTCGGGGTCTGTTCGGCGCTCGCCGTTACCACGAAACTGGGTCCGGCCCTGATTATGTCGCTGGCGCTTACCGCGGTCGTGGCGGCGTCGAATGTCTCGGTCAGTCTCATCAGGAATCACATGCCGGGGCCCATCCGGATCATCATCCAGATGACCATTATCGCGAGTCTCGTGATTGTCGTAGACCAGCTTCTGAAAGCCTATGCCTACGACATCAGCAAGCAGCTCTCGGTGTTCGTCGGATTGATCATCACCAACTGTATCGTGCTGGGACGCGCGGAGGCGTTCGCGTCGAATAATCCGGTCTGGCCGAGCTTCCTCGACGGCCTGGGGCACGGATTGGGCTACAGCGTGGTGCTCATCGTGGTCGCCGTGATGCGCGAACTGTTCGGGTCCGGAACCCTGCTGGGCTACCCGATCCTGCCGACGGTAACCGACGGTGGCTGGTACGTTCCCAACGGGCTGATGCTCCTTGCGCCGAGCGCGTTCTTCATTATCGGGCTGCTGATCTGGGCCGTGCGCGCCTGGAAGCCGGCTCAGGTGGAGAAAGACCAGTATCGGATTCATGTGGTCCACCGGACCGAGGCCGTCTGATGGAAGCCGCACTGAGTCTTTTTATCAAGTCGATTTTCGTCGAGAACCTGGCGTTGTCGTTCTTTCTGGGCATGTGCACGTTTCTGGCCGTGTCCAAGAAAGTCGATACCGCTCTGGGGCTGGGCGCGGCGGTGGTCGTGGTTCAAGCCATCACGGTGCCGGTGAACAACCTGATCTACCTGTATCTGCTGAAAGACGGCGCGCTGGCCTGGGCCGGGCTGCCGGAAACCGATCTGTCGTTTCTCGGGCTGATTACCTACATCGGCGTCATCGCGGCGATGGTGCAGATTCTCGAGATGTCGCTGGACCGGTTTTTCCCGGCCCTCTACAACGCGCTGGGGATCTTTCTGCCGCTGATCACCGTGAACTGCGCGATTCTCGGCGGATCGCTGTTCATGGTGGAGCGCAACTACAATTTCGGGGAAAGCGTGGTGTTCGGTCTGGGCAGCGGCGTGGGCTGGGCCCTGGCCATCGTCGCGCTTGCGGGGATCCGCGAGAAGCTCAAATACAGCGACGTGCCGGAAGGGCTACAGGGCCTGGGCATCACGTTCATCACGGTCGGTCTGATCTCCATGGCGTTCATGGCGTTCTCCGGCATTCAGCTTTAGGGTCCTCGCGGCCGCACATCAGACAAGGGATTCGGACCTCCAGTCATGTCGGAAATACTTCTTGGCGTCGCGCTCTTCACCATGATCGTTCTCTTGCTGGTGCTGGTGATCCTCGGCGCCCGCTCGCAGCTCGTTGCTTCCGGGGAAGTGAATCTCGTCATTAACGAAGAACGCACCATCCATGTTCCCGTCGGGCAAAAGCTCCTCGGCGCGCTCGCCGAGGAGAAGCTGTTTGTTCCCTCGGCCTGCGGCGGCGGTGGCAGCTGCGGCCAGTGCCGGGTGCGTATCTTCGAAGGTGGCGGCGCCATTCTCCCGACGGAATCCAGCCTTATCACCAAACGAGAGGCCGCCGAGGGCGATCGCCTGGCCTGCCAGGTGGCGGTGAAGCAGGATATGAAGATCGAGGTGCCCCGTGAGGTATTCGGGGTCAAGCGGATGGAGTGTTCGGTCCGCTCGAACCGGAGCGTGGCGACGTTTATCAAGGAGCTGGTCCTGGAACTGCCGCCGGAGACCGACCTGAATTTCCGGGCCGGAGGGTACATTCAGATCGAGGCGCCACCCCACGAGGTGCAGTATTCGGATTTCGAGATCCCGGAGCGCTTCCGCGACGACTGGGACCGGTATGACCTGTTCAAGTACGTCTCGCACGTGGAGGAACCGGTCATGCGGGCCTATTCCATGGCCAACTATCCCGAGGAAAAAGGCCTGGTTATGCTGAACGTCCGCGTGGCGACTCCGCCGCCCCGCCAGCCCGACGTGCCGCCGGGCCAGATGTCCTCATTCATTTTCAACCTCAAGCCGGGGGACAAAGTCTGGGTTTCTGGGCCGTTCGGCGAGTTCTTCGCGAAGGAAACCGAGGCCGAGATGATATTTGTCGGCGGTGGTGCGGGCATGGCGCCGATGAGGGCGCACATCTTCGACCAGCTTCGGCGGCTGAAGAGTCAGCGCAAGATGAGTTTCTGGTACGGCGCCCGGAGCAAGCGGGAGATGTTCTACGTCGACGACTTCGAAATGCTCGCCGCGGAAAACGACAACTTCGACTGGCATGTGGCGCTGTCCGATCCGGTGCCGGAAGACGACTGGACCGGCTATACGGGATTTATCCATGAGGTGCTGTATGAAAACTACCTCAAGGAACACCCCGCGCCGGAGGATTGCGAGTACTATCTTTGCGGTCCCCCGATGATGACACGCGCGGTAATCAACATGCTCGAGGGGCTGGGCGTGGAGCGGGAGAACATTCTGCTTGACGATTTCGGAGGCTGACCGTCATGACGACTTTTCTGCTGACGTTCGCGGTCTTTCTGCTGGCTCTTGGCGGCATGGCGATCGGTGTCATTGTGTCGGACCGCCGCATACGCGGCAGCTGCGGTGGCCTGGGCAACCTGCCCGGCATGGAGCCCGGCGACTGTCCCGGCGTCTGCAACAAGCCATGCCCGAAACGCCGGGAGGCGATGCGCCGGGCTGCGCTCCGGGCAGGAGACGCGGCGTGAGCTACCGGGCCCGGGATTTCATGAGCCAGAGCTTTGTGACGTTCCATCCGGATATGGACGTGCTCGAGGTTGTGCGCAAGCTGACCGACTACAACATATCGGGGGGGCCGGTCGTCGACAGCCAGGGTAACCTGGTGGGCGTCATCTCCGAGATCGACTGCCTACGGGCCGCCGTTCAGGCCTCCTATCACGAGTCATGGGGAGGCACGGTTCGCGAGGTCATGCGTGAGGCCACGCGGACGGTCGATGTGGACGACAGCATCATGCACGTGGCCAAGCTCTTCGCCGATCAGGAGTATTCCTACTATCGGGGCTTTCCGGTCATGAAGAACAACCGCGTGGTGGGCCGCATCAGACTGCGCGATGTGCTCCGCGCCTTCGATGTGATGAGCCAGGAAGCCGGGGGAGGGAACTGAGTTGCGATTCACTGAAATGTGTGAGGCCCTGGAGCAGGTTCGTCACTGGCATCTGGAAATTGCCAAGCGCTTCGGTGACGCGGCGACGGAAGCGAACACCGGCCCGCGGGCGCGTCTGTTGTTCGACTACATGGGATCGCGCCACGAACTGTTCGCCCACGGGGTTGAGGAATTCATGACCGAGTGCCCGGCAGTGGAGCGTGACAGCTGGGCCAAGCATCCCGAACATGGCGAGAAACTCGACGATGTGCTCCGCCGGATGGAACGCTCTTCCGTTGGGCTGGAGGAGGCGGAAGATCTCGGCGTGGCCGTGAATGCATTCTTTATCGATCTGTTCGATCAACTCGCTCGTGGCAGCGACAGCCGCCAGGTGCGCGAGGTGTTCGAGAGTCTCAAGGCCGGCGCCAAGAAAGAGCAGACGAAGCTGTCACGCAACGTCAACCTCATGCAGGACTTCTAGCCGCCCATTTTCCGCCGCTTCTTCTTGACCGATTTCGCCGCGGCTCTGGCTCGCTCTCCCGCGAGGTCAATGAGAATCTGCTGGGCGCTGCGTTCGTCGTCACCGGGCCCCGGTTGACGCTGCACGTAGCTGCCGTCGCTCTGCATGTCCCATGCACTCCGCCGGTCGGCCAGCTGGATATTCAGCATGTGATCCAGCTCGGCCCGCAGTTCCGGCGGCTCCACGGGAAATACGGTCTCGACCCGGGATTCCAGGTTTCGGCGCATGCAGTCCGCCGAACCGATGTAGTACTCCTCTTCGCCGCCGTTGCCGAAATGAAAGATTCGGGTGTGTTCAAGAAAGCGGCCTACGATGCTGATAACTTTGAGGTTATCGGTCAGCCCAGGCAGGCCCGGCCGAACCCGGCTGGTATCACGAATGATCAGGTCCACGTGTACGCCGCTGGCGGCGGCCTCGTAGAGGGCCCGGGACACGTCCACATCCTCGAGCGCGTTCATCTTGAATCGAATCAGTCCCTCCCTGCCTTGCTGGACGTGGCTTATCTCCCGGCGAATCTTCTCGAGCAGTGCGGGTTTGAGCACCGTGGGCGCGGGCAGGAGTTTGCGGTAGCGGCGACGGGGTGAGTAGCCGGTCGTCAGGAAATTGAACAACTCGGTCAGGTCGCTGCCAATGACCGGATCACAGGTCAGGATTCCGAGATCGCTGTAGAGGCGTGCCGTGCCGGAATGATAATTTCCGGTGCCCAGGTGGGCATAGCGTCGGAGGCCGTCGTAGTCCTTGCGAAGGACGAACACGACCTTGCTGTGGGTCTTCAGGCCAAGAATGCCGTAGGACACGTGGATGCCTGCTTCTTCCAGCCGATTCGCCCAGTGAACGTTGGCCGCCTCGTCGAATCTCGCCTTGAGTTCGACCGCTACGGCGACCTGCTTGCCCCGGCTCGCCGCGTCGACCAGGTGCTTGATGATTTTGGATCGCGATGCCGTGCGATACAGGGTCATCTTGATGGCAAGCACTTTCGGATCCCGGCTCGCCTCGTGGAGGAAGCGCTCCACGGACGTGGCAAAGGATTCGTAGGGATGCTGGAGCAGAATCGGCCCTTCCCGGCGGATCAGGTGAAACAGGTTGGGTGCTCCGGCGAGCAGAGGATGATCGACCGGGGCGTGCGGCGGGTCCTTCAGGTCCGGCCGGTCAATGGCCATCAGCTCCATGAGATCGCGTTTCTGCATGATGCCGTCGACGATGAAGACATCCTGGTCCTCGTCGAGCCCGAGTTCCGCGGCAAGCATGCCCTTGTGCTCCGGTCGCATGCCGCTGGAGACTTCCAGACGCACCGTCGGCGCAAATTTGCGGTCCCTGAGTTCGCTCTCGATCATTTCCAGGAGGTCATTGGCCTGTTCCTCGTCCCGTTCGACGATGGCGTTGCGGGTGACCCTGAAAATGTCCCAGTGATCGATTTTCGAGTCCGGCAACAGGAGGTCGATGTTGTTCGCAATCACGTCTTCAAGGGGGACGAAGTGATCCGCATCACCCACGCGCAGGAATCGGTCGATGTCGGGGCCCACGGGTACCTTGATTCTCACCAGGTCTTCGCCGTGGCCGTCGGAGCGGACCACGCTGACGAGGATATTGAGCGAAAGGTTGGAAATGAACGGAAACGGGTGGGCCGGATCCATGCCCATCGGCGTGACCAGCGGAAAAATATTGGCGACGTAGAACTCGCGTACTTCCGCCTGCTCGGACTGGTTCAGTTCCTGGTACCGGCTTACGCGGATACCGGCCTCGGTCAGAAGTCCATGCAGGTCGAGAGCCAGGGCCCGCTGGCGCTTTTTCAGCTCCCGTACCACCTCGTGACAGGCGGCTATCTGTTCCTCGGGCGTGCGCCCGTCCACTGAACGCTGCTGCACGCCGGCGCCCACCTGCTGCTTCAGGCCGCCGATCCGCTTCATGAAGAACTCGTCGAGATTGGAGCTGACGATGGCCAGGAACTTGACCCGCTCAAGCAGGGGAGTGCGCTCGTCCTCTGCCTCGTGAAGCACCCGCGCATTAAAGGCCAGCCAGGTCAGTTCCCGGTTCAGGTAGAGGTCGGAATCGTCCAGCCGGCTTGCGTCCGAAATCTGTGAGTCCTCCTGGCGGACCGGAGCCCAGCCATCGGGAGACGCGGCAGGGGGAATGTCGACCTGAGACCGTCGATCGGATTCTGTGAGATTCATGGCGAGTCCTCCATTCCAAAAGCTAGCACGGTCAGATCGCGACGCGAGTTAGTGTAGCCCACGAAATCCATGCCAAGGGCAGCTTCTTTCTGAGCCGGGCGACGGCTCATCCGGAGTCGCCCCGGAGGCAGAACGGGAGGGCCGGGCAGGCGATTCACCTGCGCATCGGGCCGGAATCGCACCGTATGGGGAAAGTATTTTCAACAAGCTGTTGCGCGGCCGGGGAAAGACGGATATCTTTCCCAGCGATTCGGCCCATGCCGGTCCTGAGAAAAAACACGGCGCGGCGCCAAAAATATAAAAGAACGATTGCCGCGTTCTTGAACCCGCCCAGAGGGCGGGTTTTTTTTTAAGGACAATTTTTGCCCGGACAGGCGCTGTTCCGGATGAGTTTGCGCGCTAGACTAGCGGCTGGGAGGAGCGCTTTGGACTGGATCGCGTGGTTGATCGGAGCAGCGGCCTTGGTGCTGCTGTTCATCGGAGGTCTCCGCTGGCACAAGCATCGGAGCGAGCCGCTGAATCGGGTCGGCCGAGCCGTCGCCGATTCGCTGGAAAACACGGTGATCCCCGACGGCCTCGGAGCCGAGATCCACGTTCCCCATCTGTACCTCTGCGGGTCGGGCATCTTTGTTGCCGAATTTCGCGAGATCACCGGCACTCTGTTCGCGGGCGAACGGCTCGAGCGATGGACGGTCATGGAAGCCAGTCGCCGCTATGCGTTTTCCAATCCGCTGGAAGCGATGGAGCGCCGCGTTCAGGCGGTGCGTCTGCTGGCACCGGCTGTGCCGGTCAACGGACGCATTGTGCTGATCGGCGACGTGGAGTATGGCTCCGGGACGCCGGAGGGGGTCGTCACCCTCGAAACGTTTCTCAAGGAGATCTCCGCGAGCGGGGGGCCGACCGCAACCGCAGTCGGCGCCTTCCACGGACCCTGGGAACGGGTAAGGTCCGCAGCCGTCTGATCGACCCCGGCCGGGGTCGGCGACCGAAGCGGGCCGGGCGGGCCACCGGACCGGGGCCCGCCCGGGAAAACCGATGCAATGGATCGGGCGCACCGGATCGGCTGAACCGGTGCACCCGCGTCCGGGTCTAGGCGGCCTTGGCGGCGGTGTCCTTGTTGAAGTGGTCCGCGAGCACCTGGGCCACGCAGGCCGTCACCCGCTTGCCTTTCTGAATATGCAGAAACTCGTTGGGACCGTGGGCATTGGATTTCGGGCCGAGCACTCCGGTCACGAGAAACTGTACGCCTGGGAATTTTTCGCCGAGCATTCCCATGAACGGTATGCTCCCGCCGGTGCCCATGTACATGGCATCGGCACCGAAAAACGCTTTCGAGGCCGTCTGCATCGATGCCTCCAGCCACGGTGCCACCTCCGGAGCGCTCCAGCCTCCCATCGCCGATTCCACCTCGAACTCCACCTGC
Source organism: Gammaproteobacteria bacterium (assembly GCA_029287575.1). GTDB lineage: Bacteria > Pseudomonadota > Gammaproteobacteria > Steroidobacterales > XN24 > JARFQW01. The sequence continues at coordinate 31,996 of JARFQW010000089.1, forward strand.
GCCCCCGACGGCGGGTTGCTCTCGATCGCGTTCTTGACCGCCGCTGCGGCCACGTTCGCGTCCGTGGTCGGCGGCAGCCGGAATGACAGCTTCAGCCCGGTTTCGGGGCGCAGGGTATTGCCGGCGCTTCCGATGGCGGGGATTCCGTCGGCCCCGGTCACGCACAGGGTCGGACGCCAGGTGTTGTTGAGCAGCAGTTCCGCGGGATCGGCCGCGACAGGCTGTGTATCGCCGGCCCAGGCGAACTTTCTCCATACCGTATCGCCGAGAATGCCTGCTGCTGCCCGGGCCTGGTCGATTCGGCTGTCGGGAATCCCGGCGTGCAGTTCGGGCAGGAGAATCTCCCCGGTGGCCGGATCCTCGAGGCGGTCCAGTACCTGCCGGACTATGCGAAAACTCGAGGGAACGATGCCGCTGGCGCCGCCGGAGTGCACGCCCTCGCCAAGCACCCGGGCCCGGAGTGTCCCTACGAGATTGCCGCGCAGGGTCGTCGTGCACCAGAGCTGATCGTAATTACCGCATTCCGCGTCGAGGCAGACCACCAGGCTGGGATGGCCAATACAATCGGCCAGATGGTCGATGTAGTAGGGCAGGTCGAAGCTGCCGCTCTCCTCGCAGGCCTCGATGAGAATCACACAGCGGGCGTGGGGAATGCCCTGGTCCCGCAGGGCGCCAATGGCGGTAAGCGAGCCGAACACCGCATAGCCGTCGTCGGCACCGCCCCGACCGTAGAGCTTCCCGTCACGAATGACCGGATTCCAGGGACCGAGGCCGTCCTCCCATCCGGTGAATTCAGGCTGCTTGTCCAGGTGACCGTACAACAGGACCGTGTCGTCACTCTGGCCCGGAACCTCGACCAGCAGCACGGGTGTGCGGCCTTCGAGCCTCACGACCTCGACGGTGGCGTCCGACGGGGCATGGGTCCGGCACCACCTCTCCATGAGTTCCACGGCCTGGTCCATGTAGCCGTGGGCGGCCCAGTCCGGGTCGAACAGCGGGGATTTGTTCGGGATTTTTACATACTCAACGAGTTCCCCGACGATGGAGTCATCCCAGAGGCTATCGACAAACGTCTGGATGCGGCCCTGATCCATGCTGTGCTCCTGTGCGGTTGGTTGATGCTGGCTGCCTAGTTTAACTGCAGATGGTCCCTTGCCGGGCTTTATGGCAACGCCGGGGGAATTGACCCGACATGGGCCGGATTCCGGCCCTCGTTCAGCGGCAGTGACGCTCTTCTCTATGAAATTCGAGTGTTTAAATCCACATGGGTAAAGAGCCAACTTGATATCCCGTATCGCATCACGGCAGGCGGAAAAAACGCTCGGCGTTCGCGGTGGTGGCTGTGGCGAGGGCGGCGGTATCCTGGTTGCGCAGACGCGCCACCGCGCTCAGTACATGGGGCAGATGCATGGGTTCATTGCGACGCGTTTTCGGGCGAGGCACCAGATCCCTGGGCAGGAGATACGGCGCGTCCGTCTCGATCATCAGGCGATCGTCGGGGATTCCGGGCACGGCTTCCCTCAGCGCATGCCCGCGGCGCTCGTCGCAAACCCAGCCGGTGATGCCCAGAAACATCCCCCGGCCCAGATACTCATCCCGGGCGGCCGGTCCTTCCGTAAAGCAGTGAGCCACTGCGGCAGGCAGGGACGGCAGGTAATCGTCGAGTATGGCAACAAACCGGTCGTGGGCATCCCGCTGGTGAAGGAACACCGGCATGCCAAGCTCGGCGGCCAGTTCGAGCTGGGCGGCAAACGCTCGCTCCTGGGCCTGGGGCGGAGAAAAGTTGCGAAAAAAATCCAGGCCGCATTCACCGATCGCCACAACGCGTGGCCTGGCCGCCGTCTCCCTGAGGAACGGCGTCGTTTCCGGCGTGTAATCCGCGGCGTGGTGCGGATGGACGCCTGCCGTGGAAAACAGCCTCTGGTCAGGATCGCTGGCCAGCTCACAGGCGCGCCGGCTCGAGGACTCGCAGCTCCCGGTCACGACCATCCGGCCGACTCCCGCGGCCCGTGCACGGTCAAGCACGCTGTTGCGGTCAGCATCGAAACTGTCATGGGCGAGATTTACGCCGATATCAATGAGTTCTCCGGTCACGATGCGCTACTGGCCTCCCGTTTGGTTGCTGCGACCTGATTCGGCCGCGGTGCCGCATTCTATGGCAATGGCGGGATTGCCGTTCCCGAACAGGGTTTCACTCGGCCCCTGCCGATTTCGGTCCTGGTGGACCACAATACGAATACGGGATTGCCCGGCGGGCGGCGGGCTCGCATACTGGCGCGGATGCGACGGCGGAAAACAAGAACCATAAGAGGCATCCGCGGCGCCTTGATTGGAGCGGCTTTCGCCTGGGCGTGCGCCCATGCGGATGGGCCACTGTCTGTCGAAGAGCTCGTTGCGGCAGGCGATGCATCCTGGCATGCCCAGGACGAAGCGGCCCTGCTCGAGACACGGCAGCAGGTGGCCGAGATGGCTGCGCAAGACCCCGGCCAGCGGCGCCTCTCCTACTATCTCGCCTGGATGGATTATCGGCTCGCGACCATGAACAGCGGCGGTCTGGCCAGCGGGACCCGATCGCGGCTGGAGAGCTGCGAAGCTCGCCTTAAGGAACAGCTTGCCGAAGACGAGGAATTCGGCGAAGGCTGGCTGCTGCTTGCCGCGTGCCGGTGGGAGCGTCTGACCGGGGCGGACCTGGGTGCTCTGCCCATTGTGCCGCAGGCCTTGAGCGCCCAGACCCGGGGGATCAAGCTGGCCGAGGAAAGCCCGCGCGCCCCGCTGGTGGACGCCATCGGCCTGATGCGTCGCCCCAGGAGTCTCGGCGGCGACTCCGCGAATGCGGAGCAGGCGCTTAAGGAGGGGCTGCGCCGGTTTCTGGCCAGTCATTCCGATCCTGACGGTATCGGCTGGGGCCTGGAGGATACCTGGCTGCGCCTCGGTGACCTGTATCGGTCGCGGGGTGACACGCTCAGAGCTCGCGACGCCTACGAACAGGTTTTGCTGCTGATGCCCGAGTCCAGTCTCGCGCGGCAGCGACTGGAGTCACTCCAGGGGGAAATCGATCCGCCTGATACGAGCGCGGTGCCCTGATCCGGTTCTATTGCAGGGACACCCGCGCACGCTGAGCTCAGCTTCCGGCAGGCGGTGCGGTGCGAGATGGGTTTTTCGCCGGTGACCGTCTCGCGGCTGCCTTCTTGCGCGGGGCGCGCGTCTTCTTCGCTGGCGCCGATCCGGAGTCCGGTTTTGCGGCTGACGCTTTCTTCCTCGACGCAGCGGTTCTGCCCCCGGTCTTCGCGGCAGCAGCCTTCTTGCGCGCCCCGGGCTTCTTCTTGCTGTGGGTTGCGGCGGCCTTTTTCTTCCCGGCGCCGGCCTTTTTGCCGCCGGTCTTCTTCAGACCGGCACTTTGCGCCGCCGCCTTCTTTGAGTCCGGCCGGCCCTTCGCGCTGCCGGGTGACGTTCCTGCCGGTTCCGTACCGTTCCCGCGCGCCGGAGACGTCGCCCGTCCCTTGGCGGTCGCGCCGGCTTTTCCGGCAGCGCCTTTCTTCTTCATCTTGCGCCGGGCCGCGGCCCGCGCGGCCATCTGTGCGGGTGTCAATGTCTCGGCCGGGCCGCTGGTGGCCGAAGCGTCTTTAGAACGCTCCGTTGCCGGCGAGGCTTGCCGCTTTGTCGCTTGCGATTTCCGTGGCGAGGTCGCTTTTCTGCGCGCCGGTTTGCCGATCTGGCTGACGGCGGCCTCGAGATCGCTCATGGAGTCGGCGATCATGCTGCGCAGATCGTTCAGACCGGGAATCGCGTCATAGCCCGCGATCATGCCGAAGAACATATGTCCGTCGTAGCTGAACACCGTGATGTTCATCGCCATGCCCGGCGGAATGGTTGAAATAGGATAGATCTCAAGCATGCGCGCGCCGCGCAGGTAGAGGGGTTGACGGGGACCGGCCAGATTGGAGATCAGGATGTTGCCCAGCGGCGGAATATAGTCGTTAAGCCCAAGCAGTTCGCCGAGCTGGGATGCGCCCTGAATAAGGAGGGTATACGTGATGACGGCGCCCTGGGAAAGGCCCGCCAGGGATCCCTTGAGTTCGTTGGTGGAACGGCTGATCTGGCGAAGGCGGCGGACGGGGTTGGGTGATGCACCCGCCAGCCGGACCGGCAGGATCCCGACCACATTGCTGATGCTGGTGTCTGATTTGGAGCGCAGGTTGACGGGGAGCTGAGCAACCAGCGGTTCGGTTACCCGATCCCCCTGACTGTCCAGATAACGACGCAGTGCGCTGTCCGCCACGGTGACCACCACGTCATTGACCGTGCTTTCCGTGGCGTGGGCGACGGCTTTTATCCGATCCAGTTCGATCCGCGTACCGGCGACGCGGCGAGCCCGGGTCAGCTCGCCGTTGAGGAGGGTTCGGGGCGCCGTGAACGGGACGTCCAGTCCCCCATGGGCGAGGCCGAACTTCTCCATGCCCATGCGGGTGAACAGCTTGGACAGCTCGATGCCTGTCCCGATACCCTTGCGGACGCCGCCGGCCGTGTCACCCAATGCGCGCAGCAGTCCGCGCGGGGGCGAATGCCGCGAGCGCTCTTTTTCCGGCGCCTCCCAGTACGCCCGGAGCGTACGGTCCGAAGGGTCCGTATTCAGAGTGCCGCTGAGCATCCGGGTAAGCGTCGCGCCGTCGCAGTAGGCGTGGTGGATTTTGGTGTACAGCGCGAAGCGGCCCCCTTCGAGCCCCTCGATGATATGCAGCTCCCAGAGGGGCCGATCCCTGTCGAGAAGAAAGGAGTGCAGCCGGCTGGTCAGCTCGCCCAGCTGGGCGCGGCTGCCGGGCGCGGGCAGCGCTGATCGGCGTACGTGATATTCCAGGTCGAAATTGGGATCCCGGGTCCATTGGGGACCGCCAGTGGCCGATATCCGAACCCGGCGGTCGAAGGGAGCATGAGCGGGGCGGGTGAGCAGCTCCTGGTACAGGTCCGCAACGAAATCGCCTGGATAATCCTCCGGCGGTTCGTAGATCTGAATTCCTGCGACATGGCGCGGGCTGTCCTCGGTCTCCGTCAGGAGAAATGCGTAGTCTGTCAGGGATATCCTGCTCATAGTTGTCGCTCGGCCTCACTGGATGCAGTGAGTGTACAACAGGGCTGAATCTTCGACGGTGCGAGGAGGTCCAGGCGGAGCTGATTGGCCACGGAGCCTTCGAAGTGGATATGGGGTCCGGAACACCGGAGGCATCGCCGGGGCCGCCTCGACAGCGCGTTGTCGTATGATGCGCGCTGCTTGTGCTGAGGAGATTTCATGTCAACGCCTTATCCGCATTTGCTCGCCCCCCTGGACCTGGGTTTCACGACGTTGTCGAACCGGGTGCTCATGGGCTCCATGCACACCGGCCTGGAAGATCGCGCGAAAGACTTCGATCGGCTGGCGGTTTATCTCGGCGAGCGCGCCGCGGGCGGCGTCGGACTGATCGTGACCGGCGGCATCGCGCCGAACAACGCCGGCCGCGTCGCGCCTTTTGCCGGCAAGCTGACCGGGCGGAGCGAAGTCGGCCGGCACCAGAAGATCACCCGTGCGGTTCATGATGCCGGCGGCAAGGTATGCATGCAGATACTCCATGCGGGACGCTATGCCTATCATCCGTTTGCGGTCGGACCGTCCGGTCTCAAATCCCCCATCTCGCCGTTTCGCCCCTGGGCACTGGGGACCCGCGGCGTGGAGCGGCAGATCAGGGCTTTTGTTCGGGCCACTTGCCTGGCAAGGGAAGCGGGCTACGACGGCGTGGAAATCATGGGTTCGGAAGGCTATCTCATCAACCAGTTCCTGGTGCAGAGGACGAATCTCCGGGATGACGAGTGGGGCGGCGATTTCTCCAGCCGCATGCGGTTCCCGGTGGAGATCGTCTCCCGGGCCCGCGAAGCGGTTGGTGATGACTTCATTCTGATCTTCAGACTGTCCATGCTCGACCTGGTCGAGGACGGCAGCAGCTGGGAGGAGGTCGTGACGCTGGGGAAGGCGATCGAGCAGGCCGGCGCCACGCTGATCAACACCGGGATCGGCTGGCACGAGGCCCGTATTCCGACGATTGCGACAATGGTTCCGAGGGCCGCGTTTTCCTGGGTGACCCGTCGTATGCGTGCCGAACTCTCGGTCCCGTTGATCACGACCAACCGCATCAACACCCCTGAGGTAGCAGAAACCCTGCTGGCGCAGGGCGACGCGGACATGGTCTCGATGGCCAGACCCCTGCTGGCCGACCCGGATTTCGTGGCCAAGGCGGCGGCTGGACGCCCGGACGACATCAATACCTGTATTGCCTGCAATCAGGCCTGCCTGGATTTCACTTTCCAGGGGCGCCCGGTGAGTTGTCTGGTCAACCCTCGTGCGGGACACGAAACGGAAATCGTGATCCGCCCGGCACGGGATCAGCTTCGGCTGGCCGTCGTCGGCGCCGGGCCCGCGGGCCTGGCCTGCGCGACGACCGCCGCGGAGCGGGGCCACGACGTGACCCTGTTCGAGGCTGCCGGGGAGATCGGCGGCCAGTTCAATCTGGCCCGGCGTATTCCCGGCAAGGAAGAGTTCACGGAAACGCTGCGGTATTTTCGAAGCCGGCTCGAGGCGACCGGTGTCACGGTGCGTACCAGCACGCCGGTCTCGGCGGAAGACCTCATCGACGGGGGCTTCGAGCATGTGGTCCTGGCGACCGGGGTAAGGCCGCGAATGCCGGATATTCCGGGTATCGGCGAATCCATCGTCGCCAGCTACGTGGATATTCTGACCGGCGCTCGCGTCGCCGGCCGGCGCGTGGCCATCGTGGGCTCGGGCGGCATCGGCTTTGACGTGGCCGAGTTCCTCGTCCACCCGCCGGGCGCCGGCTGGTCCCAGGACGTGGCCGCTTTCAACCGGGTATGGGGGATCGATCCCACGCTCTCTGTCCGTGGCGGTGTGGCAGGTGTACCACAGGAGCCGGGCACACCGGCCCGAGGGGTCGTCATGCTGCAGCGAAAAACCGGCAAGCCAGGGGCCGGGCTGGGCAAGACCACCGGCTGGATTCACCGTCTCAGCCTGAGAAATCAGCAGGTCCAGATGATTCCAGGTGTAAGCTACCGGCGCATCGATTCGGAAGGGCTGATCGTGGAAATCGGTGGCAATGAGAAACGAATTGCCGCCGATACGGTCGTAATCTGTGCGGGCCAGGACCCCCTGAGAGATCTGGAGGCACCCCTGCGGGCCGCGGGCGTGCGGCTGGATCTGATCGGCGGCGCGGACGAAGCCCGGGAACTGGATGCCCGTCGCGCCATCGACCAGGGGACCCGTCTGGCCTGTGAACTGGCGCGGGCTGCTCCCGCGGTTGCATGAGAGCAAAGTGATCATGGCTAAGAACAAACGACTCGTCAGTCTCGCGGGGATGCTGGTACTTGCCGGCTGCAATGCCTCGGTCAACGAGGACATCGAGATTACGGCGGGCCAGCCTCACAAAGCGCCGTCGGTTACCGTCAATGGCGATGTGAGGGTCGAACGCGACGCCGTCTCCGACGCGGCGCTGCGCACCGTCAACGGCAGCATTCGTGTCGACGACTCCGCAAAGGTCAGGGACTGTGCGACCGTGAACGGCCGGATGGAGATCGGTGACGACACCCAGACCGGTGACCTGGAAACGGTCAACGGGGATCTGCACGTGGGTGAACGCGCTCGTGTCCAGGGGCATATCCGCCTGGTGAACGGGGAGGTGGCGCTGAAGACCGGTACGCACGTTGACGGCAGCGTGGATACCGTGAATGGACGCATTGTCATGCACGGCGCCTCGATCGCCGGCAATATCTCGAATGTCAGCGGCGGCATGCTGATTACCGACGGCACGCATGTCCACGGCAATCTGCGTGTCCGTGACCCCGGCGATGACCCCAAAGGGACGCCACCGGAGATCGTCATCGGTCCGGATACGGTGATTGACGGGGATCTTCGCTTCGAACAGCCGGTAAGGCTTTTCATCCACGAAAGCGCGCGCGTCGGTGACATCAACGGTGCGGAAGCTGTGCGGTACAGTGGCGAAACGCCGTCGGCATCCTCCTGAGCCGGCCCAGCTCGGTCTGTTCGAGGCAGCGCGTGCGGACACCCGTGGCATCGAGGTCCGGGAGAGCGGCCGTGCTCGCAGGCTGAGCCTGCGGGTTCATCCCTGGGGGCGGGTCGAGGTGGTTGTCCCTCGCGGCACCGCCACATCCGCTGTCCGTCGATTCGTCCACGAACACCAGGCGTGGATCGAGCGGACCCGGCGCAGCATGGGCCTGGACGACAGGTCACATCACGAGAGCATACCGTCAGACGTTGAGTTCTCACTGACCGGAGAGCGGTTCTGCGTCGATTGGACCGGGGCATCGGCGTCCGGCCGGCTGCTCGGCCGGCCGGCGGCAGACCGTCTCAGCCTGCGGGGTCCCGAGCACGAGGTGCTCGGTGCGCTGCGCCGCTGGTTTCTGGGCCATGCCCGGCAGGCCCTGGCGCCGCGTCTGAAAGCACTCTCCGAGGAGCTGGACCTCAGCTACAGGCGACTCCAGGTCCGGCGGCAGCGGACGCGTTGGGGAAGTTGTTCATCCACTGGCACCATCAGCCTCAATGCGTGCTTGCTGTTCCTGGCCCCGCCACAGGCACGTTATCTTATGGTTCACGAGTTGTGCCATACCCGGCATATGAATCATTCGGCGGCGTTCTGGGACCTGGTGGAGCGGCACCAGCCGGGTGCCCGGTCCCTGGATCGGGACGTGAGCGAAGCCTGGCGTCACATTCCGGGCTGGGTCATGGCCGGCTGAGGTCGGCCAGCCAGCGTTCTTCCCGGCGCGCAAACGCAGCGGCCGACCGCCGGCCTTCGGCAATCGTGCTCCGCATCCGCTCCAGATCGGTGTCATAGGGTCCGACGGGCAGGGGGCGGTTGGGGTGCAGGACTCGGCAGCCCGCTGGCCACGCCCTTGTGGCCGGACGAAAAAAACCGGCTTTCAGATGGCCCTCGGGGTTCGACACCACGGCCAGCACGGGCTGCCCGTTGTCTGCTGCATCAACGGGCGTTCGCAACAGCCAGGCACCGTCGAAAGCCGGGCGGCCATCGATACGAATGACCCGGTGATACGGGCCGGGTACAAAGCAGGACGCCAGCACCGCCTCGGTGACATCCACCGGGTCCAGACGGGTCAGAAAGCGCCTCGTGAGACGGGGCCGGCAGTGAGTGACTGGAATGCTGACCGGCAGCAGGGCATCGGTGAGCATCCGCCCGGGGAAGGCTCGTGACATGGCGTTCCCGACAATGTCACTCATTGCCAGGGGCCACCCGAGTCTGAAGATGCGCTCGGGACGGATGACGCGGGACCCGGCCACTCCCAGCCAGATGTCCTCCAGCTCTCCCAGCCGGCCAAAGGCGACTGCGGCCGCGACGATGCTGCCGGCGCTGGCGCCGGCCACCGCGCCGGGTCGTATTCCGCGACGCTCCAGCCAGTCGAGTACACCGATCTGGAAGGCTGCCCGGCCGGCGCAGCCCTCTAGCGCCACGGCGAAGCCGCCCTGAGAGGAACCCGTCACACGGACTTGGCCGGACCGCAGCCCGGCGGCGACGGATTCCTGACGCCGGCCAGGATTTCGCGAGCGCATGCCGGCGCGAGTATGACCCCCGCCATCACCCGGCACCTGGGTCACGGGAGCGCAGTCCGCTCACAAGGGCCGGCAGAAGGGTGCCGGCAGGACCGGCCAGGGCATAGTCCGCGCGGTCGGTCAGGTCGGTACTCGCGGGATTGATCTCCGCAATCGCCGCACCGCCGGCCCGTGCCCGGTCAGCCAGACTGGACGCTGGTGCGACGAGGGCCGAAGTCCCCACGGACAAAAAGACGTCGCACTCGTCGGCGGCCGCGTCCGCCGCCCGCAAGGCATCGGCCGGAATAGCCTCCCCAAACCAGACCACGCCCGGACCCATCAAGGAGTCGCAGGCGGGGCACCGGGGCGGCATCTCGGCGGCGGGGTCGCCCGCCCGGCCCACGTTGCCGCAGGTGCGGCAGCGGTTACGGAATATATTGCCGTGAAACTCCACCACGCCTTCGAAACCGGCCCGCTGGTGCAGACCGTCGACGTTTTGCGTAACCAGCGTGACGGGCAGGCCGAGGGCCTGCATCGCCGCGAGGGCCTGGTGCCCGGGATTGGGGTCGGCCGCGCGGATCAGACCACGCCGCCACTGGTACCACGACCACACCAGCCGGGGATCCCGGTCGAACGCCTCCGGCGTGGCGAGCTCGAGGGGGTTGTACTGAGCCCAGAACCCCGTGCCGGCCTCGCGGAAGGTGGGAATACCGCTCTCCGCGGAAATACCCGCGCCCGTCAGGACCAGGATCCTGCGGGCGCGGGCGAGCGTGTCAGTCAGCTCCGCGAGGATGCCGGGCGAGTCACCCGTACCCATATGGCCTCAGGCAGCCTGATCCGCGGTGGCCAGCTGTCTCAGCACGAAGTGCAGAATGCCGCCGTTGCGGTAGTAGTCCCGTTCCTTGGGGGTATCGATCCGGACACGCGCCGAGAAGGTGATCGGATCACCCGATTCAGGGGTGGCGATCACGGAAACCGTCTCTGCGTTACCGTTGTCCAGCCCCTGGATGTCGTATACCTCGGTGCCGTTGAGGCCCAGGCTTGCCGGGGACTGGCCGTCGATAAACTGCAGCGGCAGCACCCCCATGCCGATGAGATTGGAGCGGTGGATCCGCTCGAAGCTTTCGGCGATCACCGCGCGCACACCCAGCAGCTTGGTGCCTTTGGCCGCCCAGTCCCGGGAGGATCCGGAGCCGTACTCTTTGCCGGCAATCACGACCAGCGACGTGCCCTCGTCGCGATACTTCATGGCGGCGTCATAGATGCTCATGGTTTCACCGTCCGGGAGATGACGGGTCCACCCGCCCTCCGTGCCCGGCGCCACCTGGTTGCGCAGACGGATATTGGCAAACGTACCGCGCATCATCACTTCGTGATTGCCGCGGCGCGAACCGTAGGAGTTGAAATCCTTCTGCTCGACGCCGTGTTCCGTAAGGTAACGGGCGGCCGGGCTGTCGGCCGAGATACTGCCGGCCGGAGAAATGTGGTCGGTGGTCACGCTGTCGCCGAGAAGCGCCAGCACGCGCGCCCCCGAGATTTCCGCGACCGAATCCGTGTCGAGCGACATCCCCTCGAAGAACGGCGGGTTGCGCACGTAGGTGGAGTCGTCCACCCAGTCGAAGATCTGTCCTTCCGGGCTGGGCAGTGACGTCCAGTTTTCATCCCCGGTGAAGACGCTGTCATAGCTCTTTCGGAACATCGTCGAATTAATGTGCTTCAGGATGGTGTCAGCGATCTCCTGGGAGGAAGGCCAGATGTCCTTGAGGAACACCGGCTCCCCGGCGCTGTCGTGTCCGAGGGGATCCTTGTACAGGTCGACGTTGAGGTTGCCGGCCAGTGCATAGGCCACCACCAGCGGCGGCGAGGCAAGAAAGTTCATGCGCACGAGGGGGTGAATACGGCCCTCGAAATTACGGTTGCCCGACAGTACAGACGTACCGACCACGTCGTTCCCGGCGACCGCTTCCGCGATCTCCGGGTCCAGCGGACCGGAGTTGCCGATGCAGGTCGTGCACCCATAGCCGACGACGTTGAAGCCCATGGCTTCGAGGTCGTCCAGCAGACCGGCGGCCTGCAGATACTCGGTCACGACTTTCGAGCCGGGGGCCAGACTGGTCTTCACCCACGGCTTCACGGTCAGACCGCGGGCGTGGGCGTTGCGCGCCAGCAGCCCCGCGCCCACCATCACCGCGGGATTCGAGGTATTCGTGCAGCTGGTAATCGCGGCGATCAGCACGGCGCCGTCTTGGATTTCGAAGTCCTTGCCCTTCATCGAGACCGGGGCGCGACCGAAGCCGGCATCGGTCCGCGCCGAGGCGATCGGCTGCAGATGACCTTCGAAAACCGACTTGGCTTCCTTGAGCAGGATCCGGTCCTGGGGGCGGCGCGGGCCGGATATGCTGGGTTCGACCGTGCCCATGTCCAGTTCGAGCACGTCGGTGTATTCGGCTTCCGGCGCGCCGTCTTCGCGCCACAGCCCCTGGGTCTTCGCGTAAGCCTCGACCAGCGCAACCTGTTCTTCGCTGCGGCCCGACAGGCGCAGGTAGCGGACTGTCTCTTCATCGATCGGAAAGATGCCGCAGGTGCTGCCGAACTCCGGACTCATGTTGCCCAGCGTGGCCCGGTCGGCAAGCGGAAGATTCGAGAGGCCGTCACCGAAGAACTCGACGAACTTGCCGACGACCCCCCGGTTACGGAGCATCTCGGTGACGGTCAGCACCAGGTCAGTCGCAGTCGCCCCCTCCGGCAGAGTGCCCGTGAGGCGGAAGCCGATAACCTGCGGTATGAGCATCGTGATGGGCTGGCCGAGCATCGCGGCCTCCGCCTCGATGCCGCCGACGCCCCAGCCGAGTACGCCCAGTCCGTTGATCATCGTGGTGTGTGAGTCCGTGCCCACGAGGGTGTCGGGATAGGCCTGGTGGCCGCCGTTCTTGTCGGCATCGAACACCACCCGCGCAAGGTATTCGAGATTGACCTGGTGGACGATCCCCGTGTTCGGCGGAACGACCCGGAAGTTGTCGAAGGCGCTCTGGCCCCAGCGCAGAAAGGTGTATCGCTCCTGGTTCCGGGAAAACTCGATGGCGTTGTTTTCCGCCAGCGCCGTGGGCGAACCGTACCGGTCGACCTGAACCGAGTGATCGATTACGAGTTCGGCGGGGGAGAGGGGATTGATGGCCTCGGCCTTGCCGCCGAGCTGCACCACGGCGTCGCGCATGGCCGCCAGGTCGACAATCGCGGGAACGCCCGTGAAGTCCTGAAGAATCACCCGGGCCGGAGTAAACGCGATTTCGCTTGTCGGCTCGGCCTTTGCATCCCAGTTCGCGAGCGCCAGGATGTCGTCCTTCGTGACGTCCACGCCATCCTCGTGCCTCAGGAGGTTCTCCAGGAGAATCTTGAGAGAGAAGGGGAGCCGCGCCACGCCAGTATCCTTGAGCGCGTCGAGACGGAAGATTTCGTAGTCTCGCCCGTCGACGGACAGGGTGGAGCCGGCTTTGAATGTGTCCTTCATGCTTCCTCCGGACGGTGGATTGCTGATAGCCGGGTGATTCGGGCTCGCGGATCCGGCCTCGGGCCGGGTCCGAGCCGGTCAATTATAGCGTCAGATCGGGGATTGTTTTCAGGCGGGTCAGCCAGGGGGTGTAGAAACCGGGTCGGGCAGCCGATCGCTCCGGCGAAGGCCCGGCGAGCTGTTGCTAGCCTGTGGCCGCAGTGTCGACGGCCATGGCGCTGCGGGCCGTGGACGCAATCACGGCGCCGCCGAGACACCGGTCCCCGGCATAGAAGACGATGAACTGCCCCGGGGTGACCGCGCGCTGGGGCTCGTCGAACAGCACTTCAACCGATTCGCCGCGGATTTCGACCCGGCAGCTCCGCGCTGCCTGGCGATACCGCGTCTGCGCGCCACAGGCAAAGCAGCCCACGGGCGGTTCGCCGCCAATCCAGTGCGGCCGCACGCCGGTTACCAGGTCGCACTGCAGCGACGGATGGTCGTGGCCCTGGACGACGGTCAGCTGGTTGCGGTCCAGGTCCTTGCCGGCCACGTACCAGGGCGCGTCGGACGCGCCCTGCCGGCCACCGATTCCCAGGCCCTGGCGCTGGCCCAAGGTGTAATACATCAGCCCCTGATGTTCGCCGATGACGTCGCCGGCTTCGGTGACGATCGGGCCGGGCTGGGCCGGCAGGTAGCCGGAAAGAAATTCCCGGAACGGACGCTCGCCGATAAAGCAGATACCGGTCGAATCCTTCTTGTCATGAACGGGTAAACCCTGGGCCGCCGCCAGTGCTCTGACCTCTTTTTTGGTGAGGTCGCCCAGCGGAAAGCGGGTGATTGCCAGGGCGTCGTCAGGTGCGGCGTGCAGAAAATAGGTCTGGTCCTTGGACCGGTCGTGGGCCCGCGTCAGCTGGGGAGTTGCGCCGGTCCCGTCGAGCCTGGCGTAGTGCCCGGTCGCCACGTGGGCGGCGCCCAGCCGGCGGGCGTATTCCACAAATGCACCGAACTTGATCTCCCGGTTACACAGCACGTCCGGATTCGGGGTCCGGCCAGCCTGGTACTCGCTGAGGAAGTAGGCAAAGACCCTCTCCCTGTACTCCGCGGCGAAGCTGACCCGGTGCAGCGGGATAGCCAGTCGTTCGCATACGTCCCTGGCGTCCTGGTAGTCCGTGGCATTCGTGCAATAGCCGTCTTCGTCCTCTTCCCAGTTGCTCATGAACAACCCGTGGACGTCCCAGCCGTCCTCGAGCAGCCGCCATGCGGCGACGGAAGAGTCCACGCCTCCGGACAGCCCGACAACGATACGCTTGCGAGAATTGGACGCCATGCGCCTAGTCTAAATCGGTCACCGCCGGCGGGCGAGAGCCCCGGTGCCGCAGGGCAAGTCGATTGCGCGGCGCGGGGCGACCGGGCGGCGGTGTGAGTGCGGCCCCGCTCAGCCGGTACGCAGCTCCAGTGGCTCACCGGAGTCCGAGATGCCGAGATGCGCGATCAGCCCGAGCGGGTAACGGCAACCGGCCTGATAGTCGTCGATAACCCGCAGAACCAGCGGACTGCGCAAGCGAGGCTCGCGCTGCTGGATTTCGCGGCGGGTGAGCCACACGGCCCGTTCGATGCCCGTGTCCAGCGGCCGATTGGCTTCATGGCCGGTGGCCTGCCCGCAGAAGGCGACACGCAGATATCCCTTGCCCGAGGCGGGATGCCGCCACAGGTACAGACCCACCACGCGTTCGGGCAGGAAGTGCCAGGCCGACTCCTCGAGGGTTTCGCGAATTGCGGCCTCGATCAGAGTCTCACCTGCCTCGAGGTGGCCTGCGGGCTGGTTGAAGACCAGCTCTCCCGAAACCGTTTCCTCCACAAGGAGGAATCGTCCGTCGCGTTCGATGACGGAGGCTACGGTGACGTCGGGTCTGAATGCCATATGGGCTCTTTCCTGTTCTGTGGGTCGCTCACCCTGGAGCGTGAAGATGACCGAAGGATGACACTACAGCGACAGGCGCCGGGTTTCCGGGGCAGGCGTACTGTCTTGCCACATCTGGTCGAAGTCCTGCAGATACAAACGTGCCACGGCGGGCTCCCGGGTGTCAGCGACACCGTCCCATCGCTCCCGGTTCGACCGGTAGACCACGCCGGACTCGTCGGCGACCAGAAACGCCTCCGGCCGTCCGAGAAATTTCTCGCCGAGCTGACGAAACTCCACGAAACTCGACAGCCGCCGTGCCAGGTGGACGAAACGGTTCGACCGGCGCAGCGCCCGCTCCGGGTCGGCGACGAGTACCCGGATCCTGACATAGCTGCGGGACAGCACGAGCTGCTTGATCGTATTCAATACCTCGGCATCGTCGTAGACACCGGGCTCCAGGTCGCCGGTAAAGATGGCAAGGGAGCGCGTGGCCCCGGAAACCACCTTCAGGACCGCATCCCGGACGTCGGCCTTACGGGTCATGACCGAACGTGTCGTCATGACATCTGCATCATGTAGTCCTTGTATCGTGCTGGCCATGCCCGGAACCTCACAGAATGCGTCTCATCAGGCGGTGAGGGATGCCGGCCTCATCGAACTCGTCCCCCTCGGCCACGAACCCCTGCCGCTCGTAAAACGCCAGGGCCCGTGTCTGGGCGTGGAGGTAGACCTCGGGGTGTCCGCGCTGCTGCGCTTGCGCCACCAGGGCGGCGAGGATTGCTGCGCCGACTCCCTGCTGCCTCCACGGCCGCAGGACCGCCATGCGACCAATCTTGCCGCCTGGGTGAAGCCGGCCCGTACCGACCACGTCACGGTTTTCCGTCTCGGCGAGCGCGTGAACGCATTCCGCGTCCAGGCCGTCCCACTCCAGGTCGGGCGCGACGGCCTGTTCCTCAATGAATACGACCTCCCGGACATGGCGAATTGCGGCTTCATCCTCCGACCAGTGCGCGAGGCGTACAATGAGGGTCAACGCAGAATCTCCAGAAAGTATTAGAAAAACACTGTAGGCCGCTGATTAAAATAACCTGAAGCTACACCAGCTCCAGGGTTCCGTCCGCTAGCAGGTCGAGAATCAAGGCGCTGCCGCCGGGCCGGCCCAGCCAATCCGACACCCGTTCGGCGGGCCAGGCTGATTCGGCACACAGGGCTGCGGCTACGGACTCCAGCGACGGGTCCACGGCCAGCGCCCGGCCGTTGGCAAATAGCGTCCATCCCCGTTCCCGCCGGCTCCTCGCCATCAGGCTCATCGGATGTTTGGAGAGGCCTCCGCCGGCATCCAGATGGTCCCGAAGGCCCGGCTCCCTCACGGGTGCTTCCGGCGCCGGCGGATGCAGCCAGCTCTTGGGTTCGGTCAACAGACAGCCGAGGGTCTCCCTCAGGCAGCCGGACTCATGGAGAACGGCGTCCTCCAGCCAGCGCCGAAACCTGGCCACGGCGCGGTCGTGAATCAGTCCGTCGGCGGCCTCCTCGGGCACCATGTCCGAGTCGGCATAGCGGACCGCCCGGGCTGTGGCCGTGTCTGCCAGGGCCGCAATCACATCGGCTGCGAGCGGGCTTCGAAAACCCACCGACCAGGTGATGCAGTGATCCAGCGCCACACCATGGTGCGCCGCCCCCGGCGGAAGGTAGAGGACGTCGCCTGGTTCGGCCACCCATTCGTGGACCGCCTGGAAATCGGCAAGCAGATCCAGGGGCGTGCCGGGGATGCGCCGGCGGGACCGGGGGGAGGGGTCCACATGCCAGCGCCGGCGGCCGAGGCCCTGGACGAGAAACACATCATAGGCGTCCACGTGCGGCCCCACCGAGCCGCCGGGCGGCGCGAAGCTCACCATCAGATCGTCGAAACGCCAGTCCGGCAGAAAACGAAACCCGGCGCGCACACGGTTGCTCTCGGGGACGTGCTTGTCCACGTCCTGAACCAGCAGGCTCCAGCCGGTCTGCGGCAGGCGGCCGAATCGTTCCGGTTCGAACGGCCCGTTCTCCAGCGTCCACGGCGGGTCGCTGTTCTCCATCACGATTCGGGATTCGATGCCGGGCTCACAGGCCAGGCCGGCCACCTCATCCGGATCCAGAGGGCTGTCGAAAGAGGGGATGGCGCGGGGCAGGAAGACCGGCTTTTTCTGCCAGTATTCGTACAGGAAGCGCTCGACGTCGAGGCCCTCTGGCCAGTGCAGCATCGGGATCAGGGTTCCAGCTTGCCCGCCAGCCGGGCCGCATCGCCGATGTAGCTGTCGGGCGTCAACTCCAGAAGCTCCCGTACTGCGTCGTCCGGCAGCCCGAGCTTGCGGACGAACCCGGCCAGTTGCTCGCGTCCGACGCGCCGCCCCCGGGTCAGCTCCTTGAGCTGTTCATAGGGGTTTTCGATGCCGTAACGACGCATCACCGTCTGGATGGGCTCCGCCAGCACCTCCCAGTTGGCATCCAGGTCCGCGGCCATGCGGTCGGTATCGGGGTCGAGCTTTGCCAGGCCCTTCAGGCAACTCGAGTAAGCAATGGCGGCATGGCCCAGGGCCACGCCGAGGTTGCGCAGGGTGGTGGAATCGGTGAGATCCCGCTGCCATCGGGATATCGGCAGCTTGGCCGCGAAATGGCTGAGCAGGGCATCGGCGATGCCCAGGTTGCCCTCGGCGTTCTCGAAATCGATGGGATTGACCTTGTGAGGCATCGTGGACGAGCCCACTTCGCCGGCCACGGCACGCTGCCGGAAATAGCCGACCGATATGTAACCCCAGACGTCGCGGCAGAAATCCACAAGCACGGTGTCGAAACGGGCGAGGGCGTGGCAGTACTCGGCAATCCAGTCGTGGGGTTCGATCTGGGTGGTGTACGGGTTTTGCTGCAGACCCAGGTCGCGTATGAAATCGGCGGTCAGCGCCGGCCAGTCCAGATCGGGGTAGGCAACCCGATGAGCGTTGTAGTTGCCGACCGCCCCGTTCATTTTGCCGAGCGGCCGAACCGCCTTGAACTGGTCTCGCTGCCGGGTCAGCCGTGCGGCGACGTTCGCGATTTCCTTGCCCAGCGTCGTGGGCGAGGCCGGCTGCCCGTGGGTGCGCGAGAGCATCGGGACGCCAGCCAGTTCCACGGCCATGGATTCGAGTACGTCGAGGAGTTGGTCCTGTGCCGGGAGGAGCACCTCGTCGCGGGCGGCCTTGAGCATCAGTGCATAGGCCAGGTTGTTGATGTCTTCGGAGGTGCAGGCGAAGTGAACGAACTCCGTCACGGCCGCCGGGGCGCCCGCCTGGGCCAGACGATCCTTTATCAGGTACTCGACCGCCTTGACGTCGTGGTTGGTGGTCGCCTCGATGGCCTTGACGGCGTCGGCATCGGCAGAGTCGAAACTGGTCTCCAGCCGTTCCAGGACCGCCAGCGACGCCGCGTCCAGCTCGGGCAGCTCGACGACGCCGCTGGCCCTGGCCAGTGCCTTGAGCCACCGAACCTCCACGAGGACGCGGTATCGGATGAGACCATATTCGCTCAGAAACGGCCGCAGGGAGTGGGCCCGGGCGGCGTATCGGCCGTCCACCGGGGACAGGGCGGTGAGGGGATTCAGCGTCATGCCGGGCGGGTTTCAAAGGTGATAGGATGCCGCATCTTACCCGATTCCCTTTCCGGCTGTCGGCGCTGCCGGCCCCGTGCGACCTCCCGTTCGCACAGTGCCCGGCAGGCCCTGGCCAGCGGCATGGTCCGCCTAAAACACGCATCTGGAGACGCAGGCATGGGTGACAACGGCTTTCGAATTGAGAAGGACAGCATGGGCGAACTGCAGGTTCCGGCAGATGCCCTCTGGGGTGCCCAGACTCAGCGGGCTGTCGAGAACTTCCCGGTCAGCGGGCTGCCGGTTCCCAGGGCCTTCATCCGGGCTCTCGGGCTGGTCAAGGGCGCCGCGGCCGGGGCCAACCTGAAACTGGACCTGCTGGACGAGCCCCGCGCCCGGGCCATCGAACAGGCGGCCGCGGCGGTCGCAGACGGCGACCACGACGCGCATTTCCCGGTGGATATTTTCCAGACCGGTTCGGGGACCAGCTCGAACATGAACGCCAATGAGGTCATCGCGACACTGGCCACCGCGGCGCTCGGCGATACGGTACATCCCAACGACCACGTCAACATGGGGCAGAGCAGCAATGACGTGATCCCCACGTGCATTCATGTCAGCGCCGCCCTCGAACTGAAGGAAAGCCTGCTGCCCGCCCTGGATCACCTCGCCACCACGATCGAGGAAAAGGCCAGGTCCTGTGACAGCCATGTGAAAACCGGCCGTACCCATCTCATGGACGCCATGCCCGTGCGGATGAGCCAGGAACTCGGCGGCTGGGCGAGTCAGGTGCGTAACGGCATGGCGCGGCTCGAATCCGGGCTGCCCAGGCTCACGGGGCTGGCGCAGGGGGGAACTGCGGTGGGCACCGGCATCAACGCCCACGAGTCCTTCGGGGCGGTGTTTGCGGAATTGCTCGGCGAACAGACCGGTCTGGGCTTTCATCCGGCCGATGACTACTTCGAAAGCCTCAGCTCCCAGGATACGGCGGTAGAGCTTTCCGGACAGCTGAAGACCGTCGCGGTCAGCGTCATGAAAATTGCCAATGACCTGCGCTGGATGAACAGCGGCCCGCTCGCGGGTCTGGGTGAGATTGCGCTGCCGGCACTGCAGCCGGGCAGCAGCATCATGCCCGGCAAGGTCAATCCGGTCATTCCCGAGTCCGCCGCCATGGTGGCCGCCCAGGTCATCGGGAACGACGCCACCATCACGGTGGCGGGTCAGGCCGGTAACTTCCAGCTCAACGTGATGCTGCCGGTCATTGCCTACAACCTGCTCCAGAGTATTCACGTGCTGGCGAGTGCGGCCCGGCTGCTCGCGGACAAGGCGATTGCCGGATTTTCGGTCAACGAAGGCAATCTTCAGGCGGCGCTGGAACGCAATCCCATCCTCGTGACGGCGCTGAACCCCGTGATCGGCTACGAACTCGGCGCGGCGACCGCCAAGAAGGCTTATGCGGACGGCCGGCCCATTCTCGAAGTGGCGCTCGAGATGACCGACCTTGACGAAAACGAGCTCTCGCGGCTGCTGGACCCCGCCGGCCTGACGGAGGGCGGCATTCGCAAGTGAGGGAATTGATCTGTCGCCGTCTGGCCGGGACGCGGCCCGCGGACCCGACCCAATGGCGAGTGCCGGGGCTGGAGGGCGACGTGCCGCGGCTGCTGCGCTCGCTGCGGCCCGGTCGGATCGTGCCGGCGGCGGTTCTCATACCGGTCGTGGATCGGGCCGATGGTCTGGGTTTGTTGCTGACTGTGCGAGCCAGGCACCTCAAGCATCACCCCGGCCAGATCAGCTTCCCCGGTGGCCGGCTGGAGGCGGGAGACCCCGGTCCGGAAGCGGCTGCGCTAAGGGAGACAGAGGAGGAGATCGGCCTGACGGCGGACCGGATACGGGTTGCTGGCTTTCTGCCTAATTATCTGACCATCACCGGCTATTCGGTCACTCCGGTGGTGGCGTTTGTCGATCCGGACGCGAAACTACAGGCGGACACGACGGAGGTGGCGGAAATCTTCGAGGCGCCGCTGGACTATGTCCTGGATCCCCGAAACATGCACCGCCGAGCGAAGCGCTTCATGGGCGTGAAATTGCCGTACTACGAAATTCCCTGGGGCGAATACAACATCTGGGGCGCAACGGCGGCCATGCTCGTGGGCCTGCGGCAGACCCTTTACCCGGAAGAGGAACAGTGATGGATGCCGTTCAGCGTCTGCTTGACATCATGGCGGCCCTGCGGGATCCGAAAACCGGGTGTCCCTGGGATCTCGAGCAGACCTTCCGCAGCATCGCGCCGTATACCCTCGAAGAGGCCTACGAAGTAGCCGACGCCATCGAGCGCCGCGATCTTGCCGGCCTCCGGGACGAACTCGGGGACCTTCTGTTCCAGGTCGTGTTCCATGCCCGCATGGCGGAGGAGGCCGGGGCCTTTGACTTCGGCGACGTGGTCCAAGCTATTTGCGACAAGATGGAACGCCGGCACCCGCACGTCTTCGGTGAAGAGATTGTTGCCAGTGCCTCCGAGCAGAGCGTGGCCTGGGAGCGGCACAAGGCCCGCGAACGGGCCGACGCGGGAGCCGCTCAGGACAGCGCGCTGGATGGTGTCCCCGCCGGCCTGCCGGGGCTGATGCGTGCGCAGAAACTGGGTCGCAAGGCCGCTCGGGTGGGATTCGACTGGCCGGAATGGTCCGGCGTCGTGGACAAGGTCAATGAAGAGCTGAGTGAGTTGCAGGCCGTTGCCGGGTCCGACCGGGCGGCCGCCGAAGAAGAGCTGGGAGACCTGCTGTTCACAGTGGCGAGCCTCGCACGCCACCTGGACCTGGATGCCGATGCCGCTCTGCGCCGGGCGAATCTCAAGTTCGAGCATCGCTTCCGGAGCATGGAAGCGGCTCTGCATGCGGCGGGCAGCGAGCCCGGTGCTGCGAGCCTGGCGGAGCTGGAGGCGTTGTGGAACCAGGCAAAGGCGCGCCAGAAAGAAGCGTAAGCCAGGCGGACATCACCGCCTTGCGGGCGTCCCTGGGCGACGCCCGCCTGGCCGATGTCCCGGCCCTGACGCGGCGTCTCGACGGATTGGCCCGGGCCGTGAAACGCGGGCGCGATCCTGCCGGGGCCCTTGCGGCCCTGGCCGCGGACATCGACGCGTCGGTTCACCAGGTCAGCCAGGCCAGGGACCGGTTGCCCGATCCCATGCCGTACCCCACGGACCTTCCGGTCAGCCAGCGCCGTGAAGAGATCCAGGCGGCGATTCGCGACCATCCCGTGGTAGTGGTCTGCGGAGAAACGGGCTCCGGAAAAACCACTCAGCTCCCCAAGATGTGCCTGGAACTGGGCCTGGGCGCGCGCGGCCTGATCGGCCACACCCAGCCGCGACGGATCGCCGCCCGGTCGGTGGCGTCCCGAATCGGGGCGGAACTGGGGAAAACCGCGGCCGGGGCGGACGGATCGGAACTGGTGGGATGGAAGGTCCGCTTTGCCGACCACACCCGGCCGGACTGCCGGATCAAGCTCATGACCGACGGCATTCTGCTCGCGGAGATTCCTCACGATCGCAGCCTGCGTCAGTACGACACGCTGATTATCGACGAAGCCCATGAACGCAGCCTCAACATCGATTTCCTGCTGGGCTACCTCAAGCAACTCCTGCCCCGCCGGCCGGATCTGAAAATCGTCATCACCTCGGCGACCATCGACCCGGACCGGTTCTCGCGGCATTTCAATAATGCGCCGGTGGTCGAGGTGTCGGGCCGGACCTGGCCGGTGGATATCCGCTACCGGCCCGTCGCCGAGGACACCAGCGAGCCCGGTGCCGTCGTGAACGCCGTGGGTGAGCTCGCCGGCGAGCCCGGAACGCCGCCGGGCGATACCCTGGTGTTCCTTGCGGGGGAGCGGGAGATTCGCGAAACCGCGGAGGCATTGCGCAAGCACCATCCCGAGGGGACCGAAATCCTGCCCCTCTACAGCCGGTTGTCCGCCGCTGAACAGGACCGGGTGTTCCGGTCCGCCGGCCGACGCAGGATTGTGCTGGCGACCAACGTGGCCGAGACCTCGCTGACAGTGCCTGGGATCCGGCACGTCATCGACCCGGGTTTTGCCCGAATCAGCCGTTACAGCTTCCGGAGCAAGATTCAGCGTCTGCAGGTTGAGCCCGTGTCCCAGGCGAGCGCCAACCAGCGCAAGGGCCGCTGTGGCCGAGAAGCTGCCGGCATCTGCATCCGGCTGTACGACGAGGAGGCGTTTGAATCCCGGCCGGAATTTACCGAGCCCGAACTGCTCCGGACCAACCTGGCCAGTGTAATTCTGCGGATGGAAACGCTGGGTCTGGGGCATATCGAGGATTTCCCGTTTGTCGAGCCGCCGGATCCGCGCTTTGTCAGGGACGGGTACCGGCTGCTGAAGGAACTCCGGGCAGTGGGCGCTGACGGACGGGTCACCGCCCTGGGCCGGGAAATCGGCCGGCTGCCGGTGGACCCCAGGCTCGGTCGAATACTCGTGGCCGGACGCGACAGTGCCTGTCTTGCCGAAGCGCTTGCGATCGTCAGCTTCCTGTCTGTCCAGGATCCCCGGGAACGGCCCGTGGAGAAGCGCCAGCAGGCGGACGAGCAACACGCCGAATTTGCCGACGAGCGCTCGGATTTTGTTGCCGTGCTGAACCTCTGGACAGCGTATCGGGAGGTCCGCCGGCACCAGTCGGTCAGCCGTCAGCGGCGCTGGTGCCGGGAGCGTTTCCTTTCGTTTCCCCGCATGCGGGAATGGCACGATATCCATCAGCAGCTGCTGGCCCAGGTGAAGGACGCCGGCTGGCGCCTCAACCAGGTGGCGGCCGCCTATCCGGAGCTTCATGGTGCGCTCCTTACCGGTTTTCTCGGACACATCGGCGAGCGTACGGAAGACCGGTCCTACGAGGGCGCCCGGGGACTGAAATTCCACATTTTCCCCGGGTCGGGCGTGGCGGCCCGTCCGCCCCGATGGATTACCGCCGCCAGCCTGGTGCAGACCACGCGCACGTATGCCCGCATGACGGCGTCCGTTGAGCCGGGGTGGATCGAGCGCGCCGCCCCGCACCTGGTGCGGCGGAGCTACAGCGACCCTCACTGGCAGGAGGGCCGGGGTTTCGTCGGCGGCTATGAGCAGGTCAGTCTCTACGGCCGGATTCTGGTGTCGAAACGGCCGGTAGACTTCGGCCGCGTGGTCCCGGAAAAGGCACGAGCCGTATTTGTCGAGGAGGGTCTGGTCAACGGCCGAATCCGGACCCGGGGGAAGTTCCTCGCAAAGAACCAGGCGCTCATCGCCGGCGTCCGTTCCCTGGAGGCGCGCCTGCGCCGCCGGGATTTGCTGGCTTCGCCGGAGGCGCTGGCGGATTTCTACACCGCGCGGGTGCCCGAATCGGTTTGCAGCACTCATGCATTCGAGCGCTGGCGAAAGAAGGCGGAAAAGGGCGAACCGGCGACGCTGGAGATGGCCCTGGAGGATGTCCTGGCCACGGGCGAGGTGCCGAACTCGGACGATTGGCCCGAAACGCTCCGGGTGGACGGGGAAGACCTGCCGCTCAGCTACGTATTCGATCCGGCGGACGCCGCCGACGGCGTGACCGTTACGGTCACCCGGCACTGGCTCGCGGCCCTGCCGCCGGAAATCGTGGACTGGGTGGTTCCCGGGCTTGTGCAGGAGAAGATCGTCGAGATGCTGCGCCGTTTGCCCAAGACGGTCCGCCGGCGGCTCGTGCCTCTGCCGGATACCGCCCGGCGGGTTCTGGCCGACCTGCGCCCCGGAGAAGAACGCCTGGCCGTCGGCCTGAGCCGGGAGCTGAAGCGGCACGCCGGGGTGGATGTCGCGCCTGCCGCGCTGGACATGAGTGCACTGCCACCGTATCTCAATCTGCGAATCGAGGTGCGGGAGGACAACGGCCAACGGCTCGGGAGCGGTCGTGATCTCGCAGCGCTGCGGAGCCGCTACGGCCTTGGCGACCGTCCGCTGCCCGCCGCGCGGGCCTCCGCCGGATGGACGGGTTCCGGTCTTCGGGACTGGAGTTTCGGGCCGATTCCCGGGCCGGAGGATGGCGCGGGTACCACAGGCCCCGCGGTCTATCCCGGCATCCGGGACGAAGGCGACGGCGTCGCCCTGGAACTCTATGCCAGCGAGGGGGCGGCACGCGCCGCGACCCGTGAGGGCGTCCTGCGGCTCTTCAAACTGGCCGTGGCGGACAAGCTGAAGTACGCCCGCAAGGAACTCGCCCGCAATCGCTCGCTGGGCCTCGCCGCCGCCGACCTGTCGGCTTCCGGCGGGCTGCTCGAGGACGTCATCGACGCGGCCTGCGTTCGCGCATTTCTCGGCAGGCAGAACGTGCCCCGGAGCCCGGAGGCCTTTGCCGGAGCACTCGAGGCCGGGCGGTCCCGCGTCGTTGCCACGGCCCAGGAGATTGCTGCGCTGGTGGACCGCATCACCGGCCTTCGCAGGGACTTGAATCTACGCCTGGACGACGGGGTCAAGGGGCCAGGGGCCACGGAGGCGAGCGCGGATATCCGCGGGCAGCTCGACGGGCTGTTCCAGCCCGGCTTCGTGGGCACCACGCCGACGGAATGGCTCGAACAGTACCCGCGCTATCTGGAGGCCGCGAAGATCCGCCTCGACCGACTGGCATCCGGCCGGAGCGAGGGTCGCGAGCGTGCAGCCATCGGCGAACATGCCGCCCGGCTTCGCGAGCATCAACGACGCGAATGGCCGACGCCCGCCGCGCGCGCCGCGTTCGAGGAATACCGCTGGCTGACCGAAGAGTTTCGCGTCTCCCTGTTTGCCCAGACGCTGGGGACCCGCGTGAAGGTTTCGGCGGTGCGCCTGGAACGGGCGTGGGAGGCGCTGGCGGCGGCGGTCAATGCGGCGGCCTGACCGCAACGACCCGTTGACGGCGGCGAGACTGGGCGCCAGAGTTGCCGGCATGCGACGAGAAATCCTCCGATTCGGGCGACCGGCGGCGGTCCCGGCGTGAAGATCGGCCTGGCGGTCGATGCCACGTGTGACCTCCCGATGGCATTTCTTGAAAAGCACGGTGTCACGGTGCTCCCGGGGCGGATTCGCTTTGACGACCTGGAGTCGCTTGATCGTCGCGATCCCCGGGAGACCATGAGTTTCTACCGCCGCTACGTCGCCGACCGTTCGGCCGACACGGCCACCGGCCCGGTGGCCGCCGAAGAACTGCGGGAATTTTTTCTGGAGCACTTCGTCACCCGTCATGATCGGGTTTTGGTGTTGTGCCGGTCCGCGGCTCGGGGTGGTAGCTTTGATCAAGCAACCCAGGCTTCCTATGGCGTCCTCAAGCGATACCGCGATATCCGTCGGGCCGCCGGCCTAGACCCGGCCTTTGCGCTTCGAGTGGTGGACCTCGGAAGCATTGGCCCCGGAGAAGGTGTTATCGCGCATTTTGCCGTCCGGCAGATCGAGAACGCCCCCCCGTTTGACGCCCTGCGCCGCGCGGTGGAGGGGGCGGGCGCCAGGACCGAGACCTGGGTCGTGCCCCAGGACCCCGCCTATCTGCGCCGCCCGGCGGAACGGTATCCCATGGTGCGGCCCGGCGGCCTGCGCTACCTGAGCAGCCGCATCAGGGGCCGGCTGCCGGTACTGACTCTGCAGCAGGGCGCTGTCCGGGCCGGTGCCGTCGTGGCGGATTTTCGGGCCGGCGTGGAATTTGTTTTCGAACGGGCCCGCCAAGCCGTCGAGGCCGGCGTGTCCGTCCCGGCGCTGGTAATGAGCTTCGGGGGCGATCCACGGATTATCCGCAATCTCCCGGCCTACCAGCATTTCGAGGGTTTTGCCGCCGACCGCAAGCTGGACCTTCAGCTGTGCGTTATGAGCGCCAGCCTTGCCGTGCACCTCGGGCCGGGGGCATTCGCCGCGGCCTGGGCCGTCAGGGGCTAGGTCTGCGCCGGCGCTGGCGGACGATCGGCCGCGGGTGCCGCCGGGGGCTTGCCTGACACCATGCTGGGCGTGACCTTGCCGATGAGTGGTGCGACCAGATCCAGCGGCAGCGGGAAGATGATGGTATTGGTACCGTCATCGGCAACCTGGGTGAGCGTCTGCAGGTAGCGCAGCTGCATCGCCTGGGGCTGCTGGGACAGTTGTTCCGCGGCCTCAAGCAGGTGGCGCGACGCCTGCAGCTCACCCTGGGCATGAATGACCTTGGCGCGCCGGGACCGCTCCGCCTCGGCCTGGGCGGCGATCGCCCGGATCATGCTTTCGTCGAGGTCCACGTGCTTGATCTCGACGTTCGTGACCTTGATGCCCCAGGCGTCCGTATGTTCGTCCAGGATCAGCTGAATATCAGCGTTGAGCTTGTCGCGTTCGGACAGCATTTCGTCCAGCTCGTGCTGGCCTAGTACGGACCGGAGCGTGGTCTGAGCCAGCTGGCTGGTAGCCTCGTAGACGTTTTCGACCTGAATGATGGCTTTTTCCGGATCGACGATGCGGAAGTAGACGACGGCGTTGACCTTGACCGACACGTTGTCCTTCGAGATCACGTCCTGGGTCGGCACATCCATGACGATGACCCGCAGGTCCACCTTGGTCATTGTCTGGATGCCCGGAATCACCAGGATCAGGCCGGGGCCCTTGACCTTCCAGAACTTGCCGAGCTGGAAGATCACCCCGCGCTCGTACTCCTTGAGGATCTTGATGGCGCTCACGAGGAGCAGGATGAGGCCGCCGAGGACGATAAGACTGATTTCGGGCATGACTTAGTTCTCCGGATCTTTGTCGGGACGGACCTTGAGGGTCAGCCCGTCTACTGCCACGACGTTCACCGCCTGGCCTGATTGAATGGCTTGGCTGCTTGAGGCGTTCCACAGTTCGCCGTGGACGAAGACCCAGCCCTCTCCTTGAAAATCTTCCCGGGCGACGCCGGACGCGCCGATCATTTGTTCAATGCCGCTAACCACGGGCCGCCGTCGCGCCTTGATGGCCACCCAGATGATCCCCATGACCGCCAGGGCACCGACGCTGGCTACCCCGGCAATCAGCCCCAGCGGGACGCCAAAACCGGGCACGTCGGTGTCCATGAGAATGACCGATCCGACGACGAAGGCGATCACACCGCCGATGCCCAGGACGCCAAAACTGGGCACGAATGCTTCGGCGATCATGAGGATGATGCCGAGGACGATCAGAGCCAGGCCCGCATAGTTCACCGGCAGGACCTGCAGGGCATAGGCTGCTATCAGCAGGCAGATTACCCCGACCACTCCCGGGACAATGGCGCCGGGATTGTAGCCTTCGAATATCAGGCCGTAGATGCCTACCAGCAGCAGCAGGTAGGCCACGGTCGGGCTGGTGATGATGCTCAGAACTTCGGTCCGCCAGTCGGGCTCAATGCGCTCAAGCACCAGTCCGTCGGTCTCGAGCACACGCTCGCCTTCAGCCATCTGGACCGGGCGGCCGTCGATGGCCCCCAGGAGTTCCGCCATGTCTGAGGCGATGACATCAATGACGTTCAGCTCCAGGGCTATCGAGGAGGATATGCTGGCCCCTTCACGGACGGCTTCCTCGGCCCAGTCGGCGTTTCGGCCGCGCTGCTCGGCGAGACTACGGATATACGCGACCATGTCGTTGAGCACTTTCTGCTCGGAGGCCGTTGCGGGCTCGAAATCCTGGCTCTCACCGGACTCGTTGCCGTCGTCCGCATTCTCGCCGGAAGTTTCGTCACCGGCCGGGTTCTCCGGTTCGTTGCCTGGGAGATCTCTTAACCCACCAGGCTTCGGCGTGCCACCGCCCATGGCCACCGGCGTGGCGGCGCCTACGTGGGTCGCCGGCGCCATTGCCGCAATGTGGCTGGCATAGAGGATGTAGGTGCCCGCGCTGGCTGCACGGGAGCCTGATGGTGCAACGAACGTGACGACGGGCACCGGAGAGCCGAGGATTGCCTTGATGATGTCGCGCGTCGAGGAGACCAGCCCACCCGGGGTGTCCATCTGCAGAACAATGAGGCCAGCATCCTGTTCGGCGGCGGTTTGCATGCCCCGAATCAGGTAGTCGCTGGTCGCCGGCCCGATAGGCCCGTCTATCTGAAGCAGAACGCCTGCACCGGCGCCATCCTGAGCGCGGCCGCTCACCGCCAGGCACAGGAGCATCAGCATGGCGGCCGCGGCCCGAAAAGACTTCTTGGCGAGAATTTCACGCATCTGGTTCGATGGTAGTGCCTGCGCCTTCCCGGCGCCACCGGCCCCTTCTCCGCTGTCCCGGCAGCGGGGGTATACTTCCGCGCCACGATCTGCTCCAGTTCCTGCGGAAGACGCACTGAATGCACATTACGTTCATGACCACCGGCGGCACCATCGACAAGGTGTACTTCGATGCCCAGAGCCGCTTCGAGGTGGGGGAGACCACCCTGGA
Source organism: Gammaproteobacteria bacterium (assembly GCA_029287575.1). Lineage (GTDB taxonomy): Bacteria > Pseudomonadota > Gammaproteobacteria > Steroidobacterales > XN24 > JARFQW01. The sequence continues at coordinate 60,950 of JARFQW010000089.1, forward strand.
GCACATGCTGCGGCAGGGGGAAGTCGCGTTTGATTACGAGATCGTTTCCCTCATGCGCAAGGACAGCATGGAACTGAGCGCTGCTGACCGGAAACTGATTCGCGGCGCCATCGAGGCCCGTGACAGCCGCCGATTCGTCATCACCCATGGCACGGACACGATGGTCGAGACGGCACTCGCGCTGGAGGGTCTGGCGGACCGGGTCGTCGTCCTTACCGGCGCTCTGAGCCCGGCACGTTTCCAGCAAAGCGACGCGCCCATCAACATCGGCCTGGCGATTGCCGCCGCTCAAACGTGCTCTCCCGGAGTCTACGTCGCGATGAACGGGCGAATCTTTTCTCCCCGTGGTCTACGAAAGAACCGGGAGCGCAACCGTTTCGAATTGCTGCCCGGCCAGGGCAGCTGAGCCGAGACGCAGTCCGGGCACTAACCGGTCGCCTCGAGGCGGCAGCGCCTGATCAGGACCCGAACACAAGAATGGATGGCTAATGGAGATCACGATGTCCGATTCGCACCCGCCGGCGACAGCCGGGGCACTCAAGCGCGTGGCAGCCGGGCTCGCCTGCGCAGGGGTATTTCTTGCCGGTCCGGCCGCGGCCCATGAAGAACAGAGCACCGCCGCCGGCACCCCGAAGCAGGAAGTCACTGTGGTTGCCGAGCAGGTCGCTGGCGGCGTTTACATGTTGACGGGCCGTGGCGGCAATATCGGCGTGTCGGTCGGGCCCGATGGCGTCTTCATGATCGACGACCAGTATGCGCCCCTGACCGATGCGATCCGCGAGGCAGTGCGCAAACTGTCCGAACAGCCGATACGGTTCGTACTCAACACTCACTGGCATGGTGACCATACCGGCGGGAATGAGAACCTTGGCAAGACGGGCTCGGTGATCGTTGCTCACGACAATGTGCGCGAGCGCATGAGTACGGATCAGTCTATGCCGTTCTTCGGCAGGGAGGTACCGGCCTCGCCTCCGATGGCACTGCCGGTGGTCACCTTCAACGATGAGATGGGCTTCCATCTCAACGGTGAGGAGATCCGCGCCCTGCATTTTGCTCGAGCGCACACCGACGGCGATTCCGTTGTGCTCTTCCGGG
>JARFQW010000090.1 GCA_029287575.1 Gammaproteobacteria bacterium
CGTCTTGTTGCTCCCAGACCACGAAGCGAGCCTCGACCCGGTAGCCATCGCCTAGCCGGGTCCATTCTTCCGGCGGCGAGACGATATCGGCGATCACCAGAACCCGCTGTTCCTCGACGCCCAGGGCGCTGATCTTCGTGAAGCCCGTGGGCTCGACCGTTCGCACCCGCGCCTGCAGGGGGGCGTCTCCGCCCCAGCGTTCGAGCAAAACCCGCCCGCCCGGAGTAATCCGCACGGCATCCTTGGACAGGACGTCGACCTCCACCTCGAGGAGGGTCGGGTCGCCGATTTCCAGGAGCGCCTGGCCGCCGCTGACAAGACCTTCGCTCTCGTGAACCCGCTTGAGAATTCGCCCGCCAACGGGGGAGGTAACCAGCACCGTTTCCATGGGTTCGGCGTCGGGGCTTGCGGCGGAATAATTCAATGCGGTCAGCGCGGCATCGAGCTCGTAGCGCGCAACATCGACCGCGGACTCCGCCGCGCGCACCGCCGCCCGAGTCGCCCGCATGACGCTTTCCGCCTCGTCGAGCAGGGACTGGGCAATGAGCTCCCGCTCGCGAAGGGCTTTCTGCCGCTGGTACTCGATCATGGCCTGGTCGGCCTGTGCTTCGGCCCGGCGGGCCTCGGCCTCAGAGCGGGCAAGGCTCGAACGGGCACCGGCGACACGCGCTTCGGCCTCGGCCCGGCTGCGCGGGTCCAGAACCCGTGAGCGGACCGGCTCGAGCTCCACGAGCGGCTGGCCCGGCTCGATGGCATCGCCCACGTCGAGTTCGATGCGGCGCGCGTACCCGTCCACCGGTGCGGTGACGACGTACCGGTCCTTCACGCGGGTGCGGCCTTCTTCCTCGACGGTAATGCGTAGCGTCTGACGGGTCACTTCGACGGTGTCCGCCCCCAGCGGCCTGGGACGGAAACCCCAGGCCAGGCCGCCGATAATGGCGACGGCAACAAGAGCCAGCGTGACGATTCTGCCGGTTGGCATCCCTTACTCCCGGGTCTTGAGCACTTCGATCAGATCGAGACGCGAAAGGTTACGCCAGATGGCGAACGCCGTCAGGGCGAAGGACAGGAGAATGATGCCCGCCGAAAGCGCGTAGGTGGACGGGTGGATGATCAGCGGCACCCGATAAAGATCGGAACGGAAGGCATGGGCGAGAAACGCGGACAGGCCGATCCCGAAGACAAAACCGAGCGGAATCGCAGCCAGGGTCAGCAGGCCCATCTCTCCCAGGAGAATGTAAGCGATTTCGCCCTTTGTGAATCCCAGGACCCGCAGGGAGGCTAGTTCGCGGGCCCGTTCCGAAAGCGCCACCCGTGCGGAGTTGTAGACCACGCCAAAGGCAATGAACCCCCCGAGCAGGGCGGTGACGAAGGCAAAATAGAGGATTGTTTCGTCCATCATTTCCCGAAACTGCGAGATCGCCGTTTCCCGGATCACGGTCCCCGCCACCCGGGGTGTGTCCTTGAGTTCCCGGTAGATCTCGTTCTCCCGGCCCTCGGCGACGGCGAGGTACGCCGCACTGATCGCCGGGCCCTCGCGCATCAGCTCGTTGAGCGCATCGCGCTTCATGTAGGCATGAACACCCAGGTACTCGGAGGTCACCGCGGCGACCGGGACCTGGAATACCGGCCGGGAGCCCTCGAGCACTTCGACGGTGACACTGTCTCCGGGAGCGACTCCCAGCATGTCGGTCGCGAGATACCCGGTGAGCACCAGGCCCGCTTCCGGGATCGGTACTTCGCGCAGATCTGCATCGAGAATGTGCTGGAGGGACCGGCCATCCTCGACCCCTCTCACCGCCATGCGGTGGCTGCGATGGCCAAACGACAAGCGCGCCGGCACCAGCCGATAGACCTCTGTCTGCTCCACGCCGTCGAGGCGGCTCAGAGAGTATCTCGCCCTGCGTGGCGTCGGTTCGGTGAACAGCACGGTCATGTCTTCGCGCTGGCTGAGACCGTACTGATACTCCACCATGTATTCGATGGCGTCTTCCTGAAAGTTCGTGATCATCAGAATCGAACAGGCCAGGGACATGCCAATGACCGTCAGCAGCGCTTTATAAGGCCGCCGCTCGATGTGCCGGAAGATCATGCGCGTGGGTTCGGAAAAACGGCCCCGAAGCCCCAGCCGCTCCAGCAGCGTGGCCCGGTAGACGGGCGGCGGCTCGGGCCGCATGCCCTCGGCGGGGGACAGGGCGGCGGCGCGGCGCACAGCCCACAAGGTACCGGCTAGCGCGGCCGCCAGGGTAACCGAGACCGCGCTGGCGACAATGCCGGGTTCGAGGCGGAACTCCAGGTAAGGGAAGCTGTAGAAATCCCGGTAGACGGCAGCGAGGCCGCGGGCAAAGAAGGCGCCGACAACGATTCCCGCGGCCAGACCCATGGCGGTAATGGCCAGCACGAGCTTGACATAATGAACGGCAATGTCGCCCGTGCTGTAGCCGAATGCCTTGAGCGTGGCGATCTGGTCCCGCTCGGTGGCCACGAGTCGTCCGATAACCACGTTCAGCAGGAACGCCGCCACGCTCAGGAAGATAATGGGAAACACCGTCGCCATGGTTTCGAGCTGGCGCAGCTCCTCGGTCATGAAGCGGTGGGAAAACTGGTCGGCACGAGCGAATGCTCCCAGTCCCCCATAGCGCTCCAGCAATCGATCCAGCCGGGTGATGACTTCCGCATCCGAGGCCCCGGCCTGAAGTGTCAGGGACACGTCGTTGAAGGCGCCATCCATCTCGAAGGCGGTTGCCAGCGACCTGCGTCCCATCCAGAAGATGCCGAAGCGCTTGTGGTCGGGGAAAAACGCGCCGGGGGGTATGGCGTACATGTATTCCGGCGACAACGCGATGCCGACAATCCTCAGCACTTCGCGGTGGCCCTTGATGGTGACGTCGAGGCGGTCCCCCGGGACGAACCCGTGGGCCAGAGCGAACTCTTCGCTCACGGCGATCTCGTCCTCACTACGGGGCGCAGGCAGGCGCCCAGATTTGAGGTACGGCACGTTCAGCGCGGGTTTCTCGAATTCCGGGAGTGACACCAGCCGCCCGGTGACCGGATCGTCGAAACCCGCGACGTCCACGGTCACCGGGGCGATAACGCGGGTTTCGACCCGGTCGACGCCCGGCAGCGTGGCGATCCGATCCGCGAGGGACTCCGGCGCGCGTTTGAGCTGAGCAAAGACCTCGGCAAAGTGCTGTTCGGAGTAATACCGGCTCAGGGTAAGCGCCAGTGAGTCGTAGGCCGCAAGCGACATGACGAAGGTCGACACGCCGCCAACAAGAACCAGCCCGATGGCCGCCGCCATGCCGCGCATGTGCCACAGGTCGCGAAGCAGTTTCCTGTTCAGCGCGCGCATCACCAGCTCAGTTCGGCCGGCGCCAGCTTGTGCTGGTTCGATTCCACGGCGCCGATCTGGCCATTGGCGAGACGGATCACCCGGTCGGCCATTTGGGCAATCGCCGCGTTGTGGGTAATAACGGCTGTGGTCGTGCCCAGTTCCCGGTTCGCGGTTTCCAGGGCTTCCAGCACCACGATACCCGTTTCGGAGTCCAGGGCGCCGGTGGGCTCATCGCACAACAGTACCGCGGGGCGCTTGGCGATCGCCCGGGCAATCGCCACCCGCTGCTGCTCGCCTCCGGAAAGCTGGGCTGGAAAATGATCCAGGCGCGCGCCCATGCCGACCAGCTCAAGGGCTTCCTCGGGGCGCATGGCCCCGGAGACGATTTCCGTCACCGCCGCGACGTTCTCCCTGGCCGTGAGGCTGGGAATCAGGTTGTAGAACTGGAACACAAAGCCCACGTGATCACGCCGGAACTCCGTGAGCTCTTTCTCGGAGGCCCGGGTGAGCTCGTGGCCGTGATACAGGACCGTTCCGGCCGTCGCGCTGTCGAGGCCGCCGAGTATGTTGAGCAGCGTGGACTTGCCGCTGCCCGAGGGCCCCAGCAGAACCACCAGTTCGCCGCTGTACAAGTCCAGATCCACACCCCTGAGCGCGTGCACCTGAATCTCGCCCATGTCATAGACCTTGGTTAGCCCGTGGGCGTGGAACACGGTACGGGGTGGCGTAACTTGACGGTCCGACTGGATCATGACCCCCAGTGTACGGGCGCCGGTGGGCGGGTCACAGGGGCGGTTAGCGCGGCGGATTCAGACGGCGGGGAGAAACTCCACCAGGAACCAGAACAGGGCGACGTTGCCCAGATACAGCGTCATGACGGCAAACGCTGCGGTCAGACGAAGCAGGAGCCCGCAATCGCCGACCTGGCGCCACGCCAGCCATGCGGACAGGCCGAGGACTGTTTCCGGAACCAGCAGATACACGGCAACGTGCGCCACCGTGGTTACGTTGATGGCGTGCCAGACCGGTATGGCCCACAGAGTCGCCTCCGCAGCGGTGAACACGAGACAGGACGCCAGGGCGGCCCCCGGCAGGCCGCCGGACTCGCCGGCATGCAGCACGAGGAACAGCGGTATGACCCATAGCCCTGCCATGAATACCGGCACGGATCCCAGAAACGGGCTGCCGGTGTCGGGGAAGACCAGCACGCCCAGATGGGCCGACAGGAACGCGTCCGGGAGGATCATGAGGACGCTCAGGGGCAGGAGGAAACGCCACATCGAGAGACTCACCCGGTCGCGGCGGGCGAGGCACCACAAAGGCAACGCGGCGTTGTAGATGAGGGTCAGCAGGAGAATCGCCCGTCCTGACTGGTCCCGGCCAATGGTGATCCCAAGCACACAGGCGAGCGCAAAAACCACGTGGACCCCCAGGACAGCGCGGACCCGGGCCTTTCGGGAGCGCGCCGCCTCGGGCACCGGCTCGGACGACATGGCGGAGGTTGTCACGCGCGGCCGCGGCCCTGGTCAGGCCAGCTGCGCCCTGGGTTGCGGCTGCTCGGACTCGACGGTGACCGGTACCCCGGACAGGGCGGCATTTCCTGACAAGAGATCCACCCGGAGTTCGTCGGTCAGGTCGTTGACGCTGGCGCCCGGATGTTTCTCGGCAACCCGCAGCCGCACGCCGTCGCGATCGTGGCCGAATCCGTGCGGCAGACAGACGACTCCCGGCATCATGGCGTCGGTGATTTCCACGGGCACCACCACCTCTCCCGCCCGGGAGCGGACCCGGGCCAGGGCACCGTCGGTCAGAACCCGCTGGCGGGCGTCGTCCGGATGGATCTGCAGACAGCAGCGATCGGCGCCCTTCATCAGTCGCGGGTAGTTGTGCATCCAGGAGTTGTTGCTGCGGGGCTGCCGCCGGCTGATCAGGACGAGCTCGTCCCTAGCTCCGGGCTCGGCCCGAAGCGATGCGGCCAGCCTGTCGAGGTCGTCGATAAACTGCTTCGGGGCGGCGGCGATACGCCGGTCCGGCGTTTTCAGGCGCTCACGCAGGGACGGTTCCAGACCGCCGAGATCGATACCGTGGGGAGCGCTCATGACCTGGCGAAAATCCAGCGTATGGGCATATGGCCCGTTGCGCAGCAGCCGCTCCAGCAAGCCGGTGGGACCCTGGCGGCGCAGATACCAGCGCAGTGCCCGGCCCTTGAGACGCTCCAGCCACGGGGAGCCGTCCAGTCGTGCCGCCAGTTCGAGAAGGATCTCCCAGTCATGAAGCGCGCCGTCGCCCGGAGGGAATAACGCCGGCGAATAACGCGCGGTATTACGGATCGCCAGCTGGTGGAAGACAATATCGTAATGGTCGTGTTCCAGCGGTCCGGTTGGCGGCAGGATGAGGTCCGCATGCCGGGTCGTTTCGTTGATGTACAGATCGATGGACAGCATGAAGTCCAGGCCGGCGAGGGCTTCGTCGAGCTTGCGACCGTTCGGCGTGGACAGCACCGGATTGCCGGCGATCGTTACCAGGGCCCTGGCGGCGTCGTCGCCTCCGGTGAGCATATCCTCGGCGAGGGTCGCCACGGGCAATTCACCGGCGAATTCGGGCAGTCCGCGAACGCTGCTCTTGAAACGTGCAAAACCACCCCGGCTGGAGAGGGACAGCAGATCCACGGCGGGTCTGGGAAACATCGCGCCGCCCGCGCGGTCCATGTTCCCGGTAACGAGATTCAGCACGTTTACCAGCCACTGGCACAGGCCGCCGAAGGCCTGTACGGAGACGCCCATGCGCCCGTAGGCGACGGCGCTCTTTGCACCGCAGAAGTCGTCCGCGAGCCGGCGAACGGATTCTGCTGGGACGCCGGTTGCGCCACTGACTGCCTCGGGCGTGTAGGGCGCGAGGGCAGCCGCCAGTTCATCGACGCCGTCCACAAGGTCGGCGAGGCCGCCGAGCCTGTCCGGATGCTCGGTCAGAACGATCTGGACCAGCGCCGCCAGCAGCAGGGCGTCGCTGCCCGGCCGAACGAAGAGATGCTCGTCGGCGAAGCCCGTGGTTTCCGTGCGCCGGGGATCGACCACGACAATCCGGCCACCGCGTTCACGAATCGCCTTCAGGCGCTTCTTGATATCCGGGGCCGTCATGATGCTGCCGTTGGAGACAACCGGATTGGCGCCGAATATGAGGAGGAAATCTGTCCGGTCCAGGTCCGGTACGGGCAGGAGGAACTGGTGACCGAACATCAGATAGGCGGCGAGGTGATGGGGCAGCTGATCCACGGACGTCGCGGAGTATCTGCGCCCGGCGCGCAGTGACCGGTAGAACGGTGGCGCGAACAGTATCGAGCCCCAGTTGTGGACGTTCGGGTTACCAGCGTAGACCGCAACGGCCTTGCGGCCATACCGGCCCCGGATCTTGCGAAGCGCGTCGGCGGCCTCGTCCAGGGCTTCAGGCCACGGTACGGGCGCGAAGCCGGATGCGGTTCGGCGCATGGGCTGGCGGAGGCGGTCGGGATCGTCGTGAATGTCCTTCAGGGCCACGGCCTTTGGGCAGATATGGCCGCGGCTGAACGGATCCGCCTTGTCCCCCCTTATCGAACGGATTGCACCACCGGCCACGCGAATCTCGAGACCGCAGATTGCCTCGCACAGGCTGCAGGCCCGGTAGTGCACCTTTTCCTCGGCGGGTGTTGGCTCTCCCGTCATCGGCTGATCCTCCAAGCGCTCACGGCACCCTACCGCGCATGTGGGCAACATGCACGCCGGCGTGGGCCGGCACGAAAGCGCCGGCGCAAGCTTGGTGGTCCGGCGGAGGTCAGGACCGGTCCGCCGCTATCCGGCGGTCGAGGACCCTACCGGGGATGGCTGAAGTACGGCGCGGGCCCTTGTTTGCTGTCCTTGGATACAGGCTTGTCCTTCAGCACGCTCCAGACCAGGACCCCGATTGCGAAAGCCAGCGGGGCATACAGCCGGGATGACATCCAGATTTCAATCGGAATCATTGAATGGAACTCCTGCTTTGGATCAGGTCGGCAGCCCGGGGACACAGAGGAGGGGGGAGGGTGGACAATCGCGAGATCCCCGGGCCGCCCGAGAAGGTCTCTCGCGACGTCGGGGCGAAGTTTGCCGGTAAGCGCTCGCCGAATCTTGACCGCAGGCCGCAGGATTTTTGCAGCTTGCGGCATTCCCCGGGGGGCGTCCGGGCCCTGTCTGAAGCCTTGACCGAGGCCCCGCTAGCGCAGGGCCACGCCGAACAGCCAGCCATGGGCATGCAGGATGAGCCCATAGAGAAGGACGGCGCCTAGCAGAGCGAAACCGTCGTACTTGATCGATACGGTCCCGTCGTCTTTCGTCTTGCCCCGGGCGATAGCCAGGATTGCCGAGACCACCGCATAGACCGCGAAACTGCCGAAGAGAATCACCGAATAGAGGTCGCCGTTCGCGGCAAGATGCAGGCCTGCCCACAGGAGGATACCCAGCGACATCGGGTGGCGCAGCAGGCGCCGTGTCCAGGTTTTCATATTGGCGGCGGCCAGCAGAAAAAAGGCCAGCGGCATGGCATGCAGCGCCATGGCCCGGCCCGTGAGTGTCGGTGCGTAGACGTGAATGTACTCACGCCCGGAATAACCGATGGCGACGAGGACCAGCCCGGCCAGGGCGACCAGCGAGTAGACCAGGCGATACCGCCCGGGACCCAGCGACGCCACCAGTCCGTCCCGGACCGAGGGGATGGTCGGCAGGAGATGGCCCGCGAAGAAAATCAGCAGGCCGGCAATCATTACGCCCATCGCATGTCCCGTTCCGATACGCCGGCGAACGCCGGCCGCATCCGAGGATAGCGGCTTTCAGCCGGCGCGTCCCCTCAGCGGCGTCCGTAGCCGATTTCGCCCAGGGCGGTCTCGATCTCGCCCAGGATCGCCGGGTCGTCGATGGTGGCCGGCACGTTGAAGTCCTTGCCGTCGGCAATCTTGCGCATGGTCCCGCGCAACACCTTGCCGGAACGGGTTTTCGGCAGTCGGTCGACGATCACCACCTTCTTGAACGACGCAACCGGCCCGACCTTTTCCCGCACGAGCCTGACCAGATCGGCCTTGATGTCTTCCGGTGTGTGCGTGACACCCGCTTTCAGAACCACGAGGCCAACCGGCAGTTCTCCCTTCAGTTCGTCGGCGGCCCCGATCACCGCGGCCTCGGCGACATCCGGATGGGCTGACAGCACCTCTTCCATGCCGCCGGTGGAAAGACGATGTCCCGCCGTGTTGATGATGTCGTCGATGCGACTCATGATCCACAAATAGGCGTCTTCGTCCCGGTAGCCCGCGTCCCCGGTCAGGTACCAGCCCTCGTGCGTCGAGAGATACGCTTCCACGAAGCGCTCGTCGTTCTGCCATAGCGTGGCGAGGGTGCCAGGTGGCAGCGGCAGCCGGATCATGATGCTGCCGATTTCACCATCGGGCAGTTCCTGGCCATCCTCGCCCAGAATCCGCACGTCATAACCGGGCACCGCGCGAGTGGGTGAGCCGGGTCGCACCGGCAATTCCTCGATGCCAAGACAGTTGGCGGCGATCGGCCAGCCGGTTTCCGTTTGCCACCAGTGGTCGATGACCGGAATACCCAGTTTTTCCTGAGCCCAGAGCAGGGTGTCCGGATCACACCGCTCGCCCGCAAGAAACAGGGCGCGCAGTTTCGACAGGTCGTACTGGCCGATATATGTGCCGTCCGGATCTTCCCTCTTGATGGCCCGGAAAGCCGTCGGCGCGGTGAACATCACGTCCACCCCGTACTCGGAAATGACCCGCCAGAACGCACCGGGATCGGGGGTGCCTACGGGTTTGCCCTCATAAAGGACCGTGGTGCACCCGTAGAGCAGCGGGCCGTAGACGATATAGGAATGACCGACCACCCAGCCCACATCGGAGGCGGCCCAGAAGACGTCCCCGGGTTCCACGCCGTAGACATGCTTCATGCTCCACGCCAGCGCTACCGCGTGACCTCCATGGTCCCTGACGACACCCTTGGGTATGCCCGTGGTCCCCGACGTGTAGAGAATGTAGAGAGGGTCCGTGGCCGCCACGCTCACGCAGTCGGCCGGTTCGGCGTCACTGACCTGCGCTTCCCAGTCCACGTCTCGGCCCTCGGTCATGGCCGCTTCGCATTGCTCGCGCTGAAACACGATGCAGTGTTCGGGTTGGTGACTGGCGAGGGTCAGGGCTTCGTCGAGCAACGGTTTGTAAGGAATGACCTTGGCGCCCTCGATGCCGCAGGACGCGGTGAGTATGGCCTTGGGGCGGGCATCGTTGATACGGGTTGCAAGTTCCTTGGCGGCAAATCCCCCGAAGACCACCGAGTGGATGGCGCCCAGCCTTGCGCACGCCAGCATGCCGATCACCGTCTGCGGAATCATGGGCATATAAATGATGACCGTGTCGCCGCGTCCCACGCCCTGGCTTGCCAGGGCGCCTGCGAAGCGAGCGACCTGATCGGTGAGTTCCGCATAGGAAAAGCGCGCCTTGGTCCCGGTTACCGGACTGTCGTAAATCAGCGCGGTGTGGTCGCCGCGACCGGCCGCCACGTGGCGGTCGAGGGCGTTGTGACAGGTATTGAGTTCGGCGCCGGCGAACCAGCGGTAGATCGGCGCGGCGCTGGAATCCAGCACCGAGTCCCAGGTCTTGTCCCAATCGATTGCCGCCGCGGCGTCCGCCCAAAAGCCCTCGGGATCCTCCTGGGATCGCCCGTAGATCTCGTCATAGCCCATGACTGCCCCCAGTCGTTCGGATTGGCTGATCGCACCTCAGGCTAGGCTCACCGGCGCCACAACTGAATCCGACGTTGGTCTGACGCGCCCCGGGCGATGGGCCCGGGGCGCCTGTTATTTGTCGATCGCGGGACTCAGGCCGCGGCAGCGACCGCCTCGTCGTCCGCCTTCAGCCCCTTCACCTTGAACCCGAAGAGAATCATCAGGATGCCGAAGAACAACGCATAAATCCCGATTAGCCACAGGACGGCCAGGGCTCCGCTGCCCGGATTGAGCATGATCAGTGCGCCGAACACGATCGAGACGACGCCGGCCAGGCCCAGCAGCCACTCGTGCCTGATTTCCTTGCGCAGGCGGATTGCCAGCGAGATCTCGAGCACGCCCTTGAAAATGAACCAGAAGGCGATCAGGAACAGTAGTGACAGCGCGGTGATCGCGGGATGCAGGAAGGTCACAAGCCCGGCGGCGATGCCGAGTGCCCCGTACAGAAAATGGAGCCACTTCTTTTCGGCCTTGAAGCCGTGGATAAACGTGAAAATGCCGTCCACGAGGAACCAGGCGCCGGCAAAAAGGACCAGCACGGGAAACGTCACTTCGGGTTTCAGGAAACAGAATCCCGCGAAAATGACGGACAGAACGCCGCGCAGAACCAGCGCCCACCAGTAGCGGGCGAATTCCTGGACGGCGGCGGTGCGTTTCAACTGTCCGGCCAGCGGGCGGTCTGCCGGTGGAGAGGTAGCCATGAATCGGATCCTTTTGCTGTGAAGTCCGAAATGGAACAGCGCGGCACGTTGGCCGCGGCTCGGGTACCAAGAACATAGAAGTTCTGAATCGCACCGGCCACAAGGATTCGGGAGCCGGCGGATGTATACTGCGCGGTTACCCCGATCCGGCCCGGGCGAGGCCGGCCTGACCGAAATCAGAACAAAACCCAAAATAGCTCCCCAAGTCTTGATTTCCAAAGTAGAATTGCCGTCCGACAGGTGCCTCTGCCTGGCGCCGGGATATCGCTGATGACGGAAAGCTGGAAGGACGCCCGCTTCGAGGCGAGCGGCCTCGAACTGTGGCGCGGAGACCGGCGCCTCTTCACCCGACTGGACTTCGCCACCGGCAGCGGCGAGCTGCTGCACATCACGGGCGCCAACGGCACCGGCAAGACCAGCCTGCTCAGGGTGATCTGTGGCCTGACCCTGCCGGAGACCGGCGAGGTGCGCTGGCGCGGCCAGGCGGTCGCCCGCAGTCGCGCCGACTTTCACGCCGAACTGACCTATGTCGGCCACCGGGAAAGTCTGAAGGCAGACCTCTCGGCGGTGGAAAACCTGTCCTTCGAGCTGGGATTGCGCCGGGAACTCGGCGCCGACGACATGCAGGATGCCCTGGAAACTGTCGGGCTGGCCCGGGCCACCGATGTGCCGGTCAGGAGTCTTTCGGCCGGCCAGAAGCGGCGGGTCGCCCTGGCCAGGTGCCTGCTGACCGCGGCGCCCCTGTGGATTCTCGACGAGCCGTACACGAATCTCGATGTTGCCGGCCGGGAACTCGTTGATGCCTTGATGACTCAACACCTTCAGGGCGGTGGCCAGGTGCTGCTCGTGGCACATCAGAACCACGGGGTTCGACAGTCCGGCACCCGCACACTGGAGATGTCCTGATGGACGTCCCGGGTCTGGGTCAGGCCTTCGCGGCGCAATTGGTCCGCGATCTCCGCCTGGGGTTTCGACACATCGGACAGGCGGCCAATCCGCTGGTGTTTTTTGTCATGGTGACCACGCTCTTTCCGCTTGCCCTGAGCCCGAGTCCGCAGCTGCTGGCGGCCATCGCGCCCGGTGTCGTGTGGGTTTCAGCGTTGCTTGCGTCCCTGCTGGCGGCCGAGAGCCTGTTCCGGCAGGATGTGGAGGACGGCACGATGGAACAGCTGGCCCTTTCGCCTCAGCCGCTGTCACTGCTGTTGCTGGCCAAGACCACGGCCCACTGGCTGATGACCGGGCTGCCGCTCGTGATCATGGCGCCAGTGGTGGGCCACGCCTTGTTTCTCCCTGGAGAGGCGGTTCCGACAACAATGGCCGCGCTGGCGCTGGCTACGCCGACGCTGAGCCTGGTCGGCGGGATGATGGCGGCGCTCACCGTGGGCCTGCGTCGCGGCGGCGGGCTGCTGTCCCTGTTGATTCTGCCGGTGGTCATGCCGGTGCTGATATTCGGCGCCCGGGCCACCGACATGGCGTCCGGCGGCATGGAAACGTCCGGCGTGCTTTCCCTGCTGGCGGCGCTGATGCTCCTGGCGCTGAGCCTGTCTCCCCTGGCCATGGCCGCGGCCATGCGTATTAGCCTCGATTGAGCCTGAATCTGGACTGAGTTTAAATAGCGTTCCATGTGGAAATTCATACATAAATGGGGATCACCTCCCCACTTCTGGCGGATGTCGACAACCCTTGCCCCGTGGTTTGGATGGCTGGCGCTGCTTCTGATCGTGGCGGGCACCATCGGCGGCCTGTTCCTGGCGCCGGCGGACTATCAGCAAGGGGACGGGTTCCGGATCATCTACGTGCATGTTCCGAGCGCCTGGCTGTCGATGTTCGCTTACGTGGTCATGGCGTCCAGCGCGGCCGTCGGGCTGATCTGGCGAATCAAGCTGTGCCACAGTCTGGCCGCCGCCGCGGCGCCGGTGGGAGCGTCGTTTACGTTTCTCGCGCTGGCCACCGGGTCGATCTGGGGCAAGCCCATGTGGGGCACCTGGTGGGTGTGGGATGCCCGTCTGACGGCTGAGCTGGTCCTGCTGTTTCTGTACTTCGGCTACATGGCCCTGCGCGCGGCTATCGACGACGAAAACCGCGCGGATCGGGCGAGCGCGCTGCTGGCGATCATCGGCGTGATCAATATTCCGATCATCAAGTACTCGGTGGAATGGTGGAACACGCTCCACCAGCCGGCCACGATCTCCAAGATCGGCAAGCCGTCCATCGATACGGAGATGCTGATTCCGCTACTGCTGATGTGGCTCGGATTCACCTGTTACTTCTTCTTCCTGCTGCTGGTCCGCGGACGCGCCGAGATCCTGTCCCGCGAGCGGAACAAGCAGTGGCTCAAGGACGCACTGGGAGCAACCTCCTGATGGAATGGCTCGACTATGGAAAGCACGCCCCCTACGTGTGGAGCTCGGTGGCCCTGACCGCCGTGGTCCTGTTATGGAATGTTGTGGCGGCCCGTCGGCGCCTTGCTGAACTCACCGAGCGCGCCAGGCGGCGGCTCATCGCGGAGGAAAATGCATGAAATCCCGACATCAGCGCCTGATTGGCATCGGCCTGGTTCTCGGAGGGGTCGCGCTCGGCGCCACCTTCCTGCTGCAGGCCATGAACGAGAACATCCTCTATTACTACTCGCCGAGCCAGGTCGCGGCCGGCGATCCCCCCGAGGGGCGTCGGTTCCGGGTCGGCGGGCTGGTCGTCGACGGCAGCGTGAAACGCGAGCCGGGCGACATGAAAGTCTCGTTCGAACTCACCGACAACGCCGAATTGGTTCAGGTGAGCTATGCCGGGATCCTGCCGGACCTGTTCCGTGAAGGCCAGGGCATTATCGCCCATGGCCGCATGGAGAACGGGAGCGTCTTCGAGGCCGACGAAGTGCTGGCCAAGCATGACGAAAACTACATGCCGCCGGAAGTGGCGGACTCCCTGAAGCAGGTCCATGCGGGAGGCGGACAGTGATTACCGAAGTCGGCCACTTCGCCCTGGTCCTCGCCCTCTGTCTGGCCACCGCCCAGGCATTCTTCGGGCTCGCCGGCCCGCTTACCAACCGGCCGGCCTGGACGGCCGCGGCCCGGCCAGCGGCCGCCGGACAGTTCGTGTTTGTCGCGCTGTCCTTCGGCCTGCTGACTCACGCGTTTCTGATCAACGATTTTTCGGTTGCCTACGTCGCAAATCATTCGAATTCGGCGCTGCCCACCATGTACCGGGTGGCGGCAGTTTGGGGTGCCCACGAGGGCTCCCTGCTGCTCTGGATCCTGGTCCAGGCGGTGTGGACTCTGGCGGTCTGTACGCTGTCGGGAAACCTGCCGAAGGACCTCTCGGCCAAGGTTATCGGTGTTCTGGGCCTTGTCAGCGTCGGCTTCATGCTGTTCACGCTGGCCACCTCGAATCCCTTTGACAGGATGTTTCCGGCGCCCGTGGACGGCCGCGACCTCAACCCGCTGCTGCAGGACCCGGCGCTGGCCATCCATCCGCCGATGCTTTACATGGGCTACGTGGGCTTCTCCGTGGCTTTTGCCTTCGCCGTCGCGGCCATGATCGAGGGCCGGCTGGACAGCGCCTGGGCGCGGTGGACGCGGCCCTGGACCACGATGGCGTGGGTCTTTCTGACCATTGGTATCGCTCTCGGCAGCTGGTGGGCGTATTACGAACTGGGCTGGGGCGGCTGGTGGTTCTGGGATCCCGTCGAAAACGCCTCATTCATGCCCTGGCTTGTGGGCACGGCGTTGATCCATTCGCTGGCAGTGACCGAGCGCCGGGGCCTGTTCAAGAGCTGGACGCTGCTTCTCGCGGTATCCGCTTTTTCGCTGAGCCTGCTGGGCACGTTCCTGGTCCGGTCCGGGGTCCTGGTCTCGGTGCATGCCTTTGCCACCGATCCGGCCCGCGGCGTCTTCATCCTTGCGTTGCTGGCGTTTTTCATCGGCGGCGCGCTCGTGCTGTATGCCTGGCGGGCGCCCAGCCTGGCCCAGTCGGGAGGCTTCTCGGTATCGTCCAGGGAAACGGCGCTCCTGTTTAACAACATGCTGCTGGTGATCAGCGCGTTCCTGATTCTGCTCGGAACGCTGTATCCGTTGTTCATGGATGCCATGAACCTGGGCAAGATCTCGGTGGGACCGCCGTATTTCGACGTGGCGTTCATCATTCCGGCGCTGCCGCTCGTCATCCTGGTGGGCTTCGGCATGCACACCGCCTGGCGCTCCGACACGTTCCAGCGTCTGACCGGCAAGCTGCGCTGGCTCTTCGCGCTTGCCGTTGTCGCGGGTGTCGTGGTGCCGCTGATCTACGGGCGCTTCGGTATCCTGATCGCCATCGGCGTGTTCTCGGCGGCCTGGCTGATGCTCTCGGCGCTGCTGGAGCCGGCCAGGCGCCTGTTCAGCAAGCGCGGCCTCTCCAGCATGCCGAGGGGCATGCTGGGCATGTCTCTGGCACATTTCGGGGTCGGCATGTTCGTTCTCGGCGTGGCGGTGACCTCGGCCTACAGCATCGAGCAGGACATCGGCATGAAGCCGGGCGAGTCGGTCGATGTTGCCGGCTATGTCTTCGAATTTACCGGCACGCGACCCGTCGTCGGGCCCAACTATTCGGCGGAAGAGGGCGAGGTCGTCATCACCCGCGACGGCAACGAGGTGGCAACCCTGCGGCCCCAGAAACGCGTCTACCGTGTGCAACAGAACCCCATGACGGAGGCGGGAATCGACGGCCGCCTGCGCCGGGATCTGTTCGTGGCGCTGGGCGAGCCGCTGGGTAACAACGCCTGGAGCATGCGGATCCAGTACAAGCCGATGATCCGGCTGATCTGGCTCGGCTGCCTGATCATGGGGCTGGGCGGACTGGTTGCCCTGTCGGATCCGCGCTATCGACGGGCCCGGGAGGAGCGCAAGCAGCCTGCCGGCGGAGCCCAGGAGAGCCCGGCCTGATGCGCTACCTCGTTCCCGCCGGCTTTTTTCTTCTGCTGGTCGTTTTCTTCGTCGGCCTGCGGCTGAATCCTTCCGAGGTTCCGTCGCCGCTGATCGGGAAACCGGCGCCGGCCTTCGAACTGCCGACCTTGTCCGATCCGGAAGCAAACTTCGCCACCGGCGACATGCTGGGGCGGCCCGCGCTGCTGAATGTCTGGGCCACCTGGTGTGCCGGGTGCCGTGTCGAGCATGAGATGCTGATGCAGCTCTCGCGGGCCGGGGATGTGCCGATCTTCGGCTTGAACTACCGGGACGAGCGGGGTCCGGCGCTCGAGTGGCTGCAGGCACTGGGAGATCCCTACAAGACCGTGGGCTACGACCCGGAGGGGGTGGCGAGCCTCGATTGGGGCGTCTACGGCGCGCCCGAGACGTTTCTCCTGGCTCCCGACGGTACGGTGGTTTACAAGCACCTGGGTCCGCTGGATCCAGGCTCGTGGGAGGAAGAATTTGTGCCGCGGATCCGCGAAATGATCGCCAGCGGCGGGAGCCCCGGACGATGAGAGACCGACCGATATTGTGCCTTCCGGGCGCCCGCAGGACCGCCGCACGGACGCTTGCGGCACTGCTGCTGGGGCTTATGCTGCCGCTGGCGGCCATGGCCATTGACGAGAGCGTTGCATTCGAAGACCCGGCACTTCAGGCCCGCTACGAGACGCTCACCAACGAGCTGCGCTGCCTTGTGTGTCAAAACCAGACGATCGCGGATTCCAATGCGGAGCTGGCCCAGGATCTCCGGCGCGAAACCCGGGACATGCTGGCCAGCGGTGCCAGTGATAGCGAAATCAAGGCATTCATGACCGAGCGCTACGGCGATTTCGTTCTGTACAAGCCCCCATTGAAGGCCACGACGCTGCTACTTTGGCTGGCGCCGGCACTGCTCCTGCTGGGCGGCGTGCTGGTCACGGTCCGGGTCATCCTCGGCCGCGCCAGCCAGGGCGTGGATGAGCTGGCCGTTGAGGAAGCCGAGGCGGCACGAGGAGAAAGAACTTGAATGGATTCTGGATTGGCGCGCTGGCTCTCGGAGTCATCGCTGCCATGGTGGTTATCACGCCGATCGTAGTGAACGTGTCCCGCAGCGGTGACTCCCGGCGGGTCAGCACCGTTGGCGTGGGAGTCCTGGCTGCACTTGCGCTGCCCGTGGCGGCTCTTGCCCTCTACAGCCACTGGAACAACTACGACTGGACCGGTGAAGCGTCGCTGACGCCGACGAGTGACGACGCGATGCATGCCATGGACGACGCCATGAAGGCGCTTCGGGACCGGCTGGCAGCGAACCCCAGGGACGCCGAGGGCTGGCAGCTCCTGGCTCGCTCCTACATGGCCATGCAGAGTTTCGAGGAGGCCGCCAACGCATTCGATCATGCGATTCAGATTCTCGGCCCGGACGCACCGGGAACGCTGCGCGCCGACTATGCCGAGGCGCGGGTGTTTTACGACGAGGGTGCCCTTCAGGGGGCCTCCAGGGAGATCTTCGAGGCAGTGCTGGCCGAAGAACCTCAGAATCCCAAGGCCCTTTGGTATCTCGGGCTGGCCGCCTCGGAACGAAACGACCTGGAAACGGCCCGGGCCCGCTGGGAGCCGCTGCTGGCCCTGAATCCTCCGGAACAGGTAGCCCGCATCATCAACGAACGACTGGGAACGGAAGGAACGGCAGCCGAAACGGGTGGTCCGGCCATGGCGGCGGCGGCGACGCCGGCGCCGGTTCCCGAGGCCGAGCCGCCACCGGAGGGGGCAATTCAGCTGCAAATTTCGGTGGATCCGGGCCTTGAAGGTCGCCTTCGGTCCGATGCGCCGCTATTTATCTTCGCCCGCTCGGGGGCGGGCGGACCGCCGCTGGCCGTCGTGCGCCAGCGGGCCTCCGATTTGCCGCTGGTCGTGAATCTTTCTGACGACAACACCATGATCGAGGGCACCAGCCTCGCGGACCACAGTCAGCTGACCCTGGTTGCGCGGGTTTCGCTGGCGGGAGGGCCGGGCGCTCAGTCCGGGGACCTTTTCGGCGAGGTGCTGTACGATCGGAATAATGGCCAGACCACCCGGATCCATATCGATCAGGTTGTCGAGTAGCTGGCCTGCAGCGGAGGAGGGGAACTGATGAGTGATGATCTGAAGAGTCGCTTTGAAGCGGCGAGCGAGGCCGTCAAGGGCTTGTCAAAGAAACCCAGCGACGAGGATCTTCTGGCCTTGTACGCACTGTACAAGCAGGGAACCGAAGGCGATGTCTCCGGTGACAAACCGGGCTTCTTCGACTTCGTGGCCCGGGCCAAATTCGAGGCCTGGGAGGGTTTGCAGGGAACCTCGGCGGACGACGCAATGGAGCGCTACATCGCCAAGGTGAAGGAGCTGGGCGCCTGAGCGAAAGCGAAGCGGCAGGGCAGCGCGTTCACGGCCTGCTGTACGAATCCCCGCCACCGGTTCTTCCCCGGTATCTGCGCGGGCTCATCGACAGACGGCCCCGGCTGGCGCCGCCCGGAAGCCGTCCGATTGACCTGGAAGCGCGGGTTCAGCGGGCCGGCGCGGACCCGACGTCGCTTGCCGCCTATCGAAGTGTGTGCGGATTCCTGCCGGGCGAGAACATGCCGCCCACATACCCTCACGTCCTGGCGGCGGGGGTTCATCTCGCGATGCTGGGATCCCGCGCGTTTCCGGTTCGCGTGGCCGGCCTGATTCACCTCGCCAACCGAATCGAGGTTCTCGAGCCCATTCCCGTCAACGCATCGCTGAGCCTGTTCTGCACGCTGACCGGGCCGGAAGAGACGCCCCGGGGCCAGGAGTTCTCGCTGGCCACAACGGCGCGTCGACGCGGGCGGCCCGTGTGGCGGGAATCGATGCGATTTCTCGCCAGGGCGTCAGGCTCGGTGGAGCGGTCTCCCCGGCGCAAGCCCACGGGGCCGCCGGAAGACGCGGTGACTCTTGCCCGCTGGGGGGCTCCCAGTGACATCGGCCGCCGCTACGCGCAGGTCTCGGGTGATTTCAATCCGATACACCTGTTTGCGGGGGCGGCGCGATTGTTCGGATTTGACCGGGCGATCGCGCACGGCATGTGGTCCCTGGCGCGAGCAACGGCGTCCCTGGATCCGGATGCGGGCTGCGAGTCTCTCGTCGTGGACGCGCGTTTCGTCAAGCCGCTGATGTTGCCCGGAGAGGTCGAACTGGCGGTCTCTCCGCCGACCGCCGGTGCCGGGCGGCAGTTCTGGCTTGCCGGGGCGAGTGACGGACCGATTCATCTGGCGGGAACCCTCGACTGCGACAAGGCGCCGGGCCGGCGCGACAATGCGACTTCGGCGCGGGTCGAGGCCGGTGTATCCTGAGGCATGGTGCTTTTTACGGCAGTCAGAATCGTGAGTCCATGGCGAGCCCGATAACAGACACACTGGGTTCCGTGCGCCCCCGCCACGGGGTGTTTTCCAGGCTGTCACGCCTGCTGAATACCCGGGACCGGCAGTTCTGGTTTCTCCAGATTGTCGGTTGGCTGGGCTATTTCATTGCTGCCTATCTTGGCGCCCTGGCCCACGAGAAACCCACCTCCTACTACACGGTGCTGGTTACGTCCGCCGTCGCCGGCTTCGTGCTTTCGGCCGGGTTGCGATATCTCTACCGGCCCCTGTGGAACAAGCCTCCAGCCATCCTGATAGGCGGTGTCCTGGGCCTGTCGTATCTTACGGCGCTGGTCTGGACCGTGGCACGCAACCAGGTTTTCTGGAACATCTACAAGCCGGAGTACGAACCGGACAGCGCCCTGATGTATATCAGCGGCGTGACGGGCGGTCTCTACGTTTTCCTGTGCTGGAGCGGCCTGTACTTCGGTGTCAAGTACTACCAGATGCTGCAGCAGCAGAAGGAGCAGACGCTAAAGGCCCAGGCCCTGGCCCACGAGGCCCAGCTGAAGATGCTGCGCTATCAGCTCAACCCGCATTTCCTGTTCAATACGCTCAATGCGATTTCCACCCTGATTCTCGACCAGGAGCACGCAACGGCGAACCGCGCGGTCAGCCGCCTGTCCGACTTCCTCCGCTATACCCTGCACAACGATCCGATGCAGAAGGTCACGCTGGCCCAGGAACTGCGTTCCATGAACCTCTATCTCGACATCGAGAAGGTCCGCTTCCAGGAGCGTCTCCACCTGGAGCTGGATGTTGACGAGGAAGCCGAGAACGCGTTGATCCCGAGCCTGATCACGCAGCCGATCATCGAAAACGCGATCAAGTATGCGATTGCGCCCCGGGAAGAGGGCGGCACCCTGCGGATCTCGGGTCATGTCATCGGCCAGCGGCTGGTCCTGGAACTCGAGGACGACGGCCCCGGGCTGGAAGCGGAGCATCCCAATGGCAACCGGAGCTGCGGCGTGGGTCTGAAAAACATCCGTGAACGGCTGCGCCAGGTCTATAGGGAGGACTTCACCTTCGAACTCACCCGGGCCAGACCGTCAGGGCTCAGGGTCGTGATCGGCGTTCCGTTCGAGGTGGAGCAATGACCGGGCAACGACGAATACGCACGCTCATCGTCGACGACGAGCCGCTGGCCCGCCGGGGCCTGGTGATCCGGCTCGAGCGCATCGAGAACATGGAGATCGTCGGAGAGGCCGGGAACGGCCGTGACGCCGTGAGCGCAGTCCGGGAGCTGAAGCCCGATCTGGTGTTTCTCGACATTCAGATGCCGGTGATGGACGGTTTTGAAGTGCTCAAGGCAATACAGGGCCCGAACATGCCCGTGGTGGTCCTGGTGACAGCGTTCGACCAGTACGCGCTGAAGGCATTCGACGCCCATGCCCTGGATTACCTGATGAAGCCCATCGACGACGACCGGTTCGCGGAGGCGATCACCCGGATCCGTGAAGAACTGGACCAGCGGGAAGCCGGCAGTCAGCGGGAAAAACTGCTCGAGTTGCTGGTGGAAATCAGCGGCAAGGATTCCCTCAATCTGGATGAGCTGCTCGCCAATGGCCGCGAGGCCATCGAAGATCCCTATCTCGAAGTGCTGCCGATTCGCGATGCGGGCCGCACCGTGGTCGTGAAGGTGCCCGACATCGACTGGATCGACGCCGCCGGGGACTACATGTGTGTCCACGCCAAGGGCCAGACTCACGTGATGCGCGGCACCATGAAAAAGCTGGAGGCGGTTCTCAACCCGAAGACCTTCCAGCGCGTCCACCGTTCCACGATCGTCAACGTGGACCGGGTGAAAGAAGTACGGTCCCACATCAATGGTGAGTATTTTCTGATCCTGGGCGACGAGGTGGAACTGAAGATGAGCCGGCACTACAAGGACCGGATCCATCATTTCGTGCCCGCGGTCTGAATCGGCCAGACCATAGTCGGGACTGCCGGTTCCCGGGCGCGCGACTTAGTCCGGAACGGGTTGTTCGCTTTCCGCCAGGCGCTGCTGCTTTCTGCCCAGCGCAACACACAACACACACCACGCGGCGGCAAACGGCACGGTTGCCGCGGCAACGCCGGCCAGGCCCAGGCCCAGCATCCGCATGGCGCCGTCGATGGTCGCTCCCGCAACGTCACCGCCCCGGTAGAGAAAAACGTCGATCAGCGGCTTGGCCTTGTATTTCTCGGCGGCGGGCACAACGCTGAACAGGGTCTCGCGGGCCGGCCGGGTCACCGCGTATCGGGTCGCCCGGTGCAGTGCCTGGAACACCGCCATGACGCCAAAGACCGGCCAGATCGCGAGCACCGCGAAGCCCGCGACGGTGACCAGGGGCAGGATCGTCAGCGTCCATCCGACACCCAGGCGCCTGATGATCTGGGTGGTGATGAAAATCTGCGTAAAGAGGGTGGCGACCTGGGCCAGCAAGTCGAACTGGGCGAAGCCCTGCAGCCGCTGGCTGAAGGTATCCGTGTTGTCCAGGATCACGTTGGCCTGGGTGAAATAAATCAGCGTATTCGACACCGCCATGAGCACGATGAAACCCGCGATGCCGAGCAGGTAGGGGGACGTTGCGACCGCCTTGAGACCGTCGGCGAAACCACCGCCGATCTCTTCGCCGCCTCGGGCCTCTTCGACCGCCATGCTCCCGACCGATGCCGGAGCGCTGGCGGACAGGCTGGAGTGTTCCGAATTCACCGCGAGCCGGTCGAGAATCAGCATGATGACGATGGCGCAGCCGAACAACAACGCGCCGGTCAACATCAGCCCGGCGGGTAGAAAGACCGAGTCCGTCATGCCGCTGACCAAGTTGGTGGACCAGCCGCCGACAATGGCGCCCAGCGTGCCGCCTATGCCAATAAAGGCAAACATCCGCTTTCCCTGATCGACGTTGAAGACGTCGACCATGAAGGCCCAGAACAGACTGTTTACGAACAGGTTGATGACGCTCAGCCAGATATAGAACGTATATCCGACCACTCGTGCCGTGGTCGTCTCCGCATCGGTCCCGATCAGCCCGCCTCCGGAAAGGCCGTCGGCAATCAGCAAACTCGCAAAACCGACAAGACAGACAATGACAAACAGGTAGCCGACCGGAATGAAGCGGCGCCGATCGAGGCGGCTGACCACGCCGCCGAAAATCAGCACAAACACCAGCGACACCACCGAGGTGCCAATGAACAGCCAGCGCAGGTCGTCCATCCCGCGGGACACGCCCATGGCCTCGCGAACCGGACGCAGGAAAAAGTAGCCGCAAAGCACGCAGAAATAGAACAACGCCGAGAGCGCCGCGAGAGGCAACTCTCCTTTCCGGAAATTCAGCAGTCGCGCGGCCAGCTGGTTCATTCAGATCTTTCCCCGAACCCGTGAACGATCGACAACGCAAGGGACGGGCGATCCCGGGCGTCAGACGCGGCACACGGCGCTTCCCGGCCCTGAACACGCGGGAACCAAGGGTAGCGGAAAACGACCCCGGAAAGCATGACAGTCGGAGACAGGCGGCGCCTCGCTTAGCAATCACGCGGCAGAGACACTACATTTGTTCGCAGAAGGGCCGAGCGGGAAGAACGATCCGGGGCCGGCCGCGTGTCCGGGTGAGGCAGGACCTGCCAACAATCGATTCCAGGCCAACAGCCAGCCCGCCGGGCCACTTGGCGCCCGGCCCCTGCATTCAGTCCGACACAGCGCGGCCGCGGCGGGGCCAGCGTAGCGACCCGTAATTGTTCACCGGAGAGACTGCATGTACAAGATCACCCACAAGTTCACGCGGCGACAGACTCTGCAGCTCATGCTCGCCTCGGCAGCCGCCGGTATGGCATCGCCCGGCAGTCTTCTGGCCGCCCGGAACATGCTCGAACGGCCCATTCCGTCCTCCGGGGAAGGGCTGCCGGTCATCGGTCTCGGGACGTCCCGGGTGTTCGACCATGCCCCGGGTGACGAAACCTATGCGGGCCTGGCGGATGTCCTGAAAACGCTCTATGAGGGAGGCGGAACCCTGGTGGACACCTCGCCCATGTACGGGCGCTCGGAAACCACGCTGGGTGAACTGAGCCCCGTGGCCGGGGTGGGCGACAAGCTCTTCTGGGCCACAAAGGTATGGACCGAGGGCAAGGAGGCGGGCATCAGGCAGATGGAAACCTCCATGCAGCGCATGGGTGTGAAACAGATGGACCTGATCCAGGTCCACAACCTGGTGGACTGGAAGACTCAGATGGACACTCTAGACGCCTGGAAGGAGGAGGGGCGGATCCGCTACACGGGCATTACTCATTACCAGGCCAGTGCCTTCAACAGCCTCGCCAAGGTGATGAAGGCGCGGAAGCCCGATTTCGTGCAGCTCAACTATTCGCTGCTGGACCTGGCCGCGGAGCAGGAAATGCTGCCGCTGTCCCAGGAACTCGGTACGGCGGTTCTCGTCAATCGCCCGTTTCAGAACGGACGCGCGTTCCAGGTAACCCGCGGCAAGCCGCTACCGGGTATCGCCGAGGAGCTCCAGTGCACGAGCTGGGCGCAGCTGTTTCTGAAGTACGTCGTGAGTCACCCGGCTGTGACCTGCGTGATTCCCGGGACGTCGAAGGTAAGGCATATGCAGGATAACGTCCTCGCAGGCACCGGACCCATGCCGGACGAGAATCAGCGACAACGCCTCAGGGCGCTCGCGGCGGAGCTGGGCTGAGCCCTTTCAGCAATTCCTGCAACAGACGCTCCCGGCCGGTGCGTTGCACACCGGGTGTGTACCGGACGGCAAAGCACAGGCCGGACTGCCCCACAAATCGCTCCGCGGCCTGTTCCAGACGGGCGGAGAGGTTGGCGGCCTCATCCAGCTCGAGTATCCGGTCGCCGGCCTCGTCGGCCAGAACGGCGTAGAGACCCGAGCGATCCTCAACGAGCGAGGCGGCCCGGAACGGGCCGCTGAAGGGCTCTTGTCCAATATATACGGCCATCTGCACTCCGCCCGTACCGGGCCTGGCGTCAACGCTTCTTCTGGATAGCCCACGCCGGACGTTTCTGCAACACGGTCCCGCAGCGATCAGGATGCGACCAGCTTACGCAGTATAGCCAGCCAGCCCACAGCGAGCAGCGGCGCAAGGAACGCCATGAGCAGGCCAGGCAGCAGAAAATCCCCGCTCCGAACACGACCGCTGGAGTAGGCGATGGCGTTCGGTGGGGTGGCAATGGGCAGACACATGGCCGCGGAAGCCGAGAGCGCGATCCCGATAACGACGACAAAAGGTGCGCCGGCCTCGCCGAGACCCAGCGCCGTGGCCATGCCGATGGGCACGAGAATGTTCGCCGCCGCGGTGTTGCTCATGAAATTGGAAAGGGCCATGGCCAGCAAGGCAAAGACCAGTCCGACGCTGATCGCCCCCCAGCCCGTCAGGTCAATGCCTTCGACCAGCCATTCCGCGAGGCCGGTTTCGATCACCGCGACGCCGAGGGACAAGCCGCCGGTCAGCATCAGCAATACATCCCAGCGCAGCTCGCGGATCTCCTTTACGCCGATCACGCCGGTAACCGAGAGGAGGGTGATGGGGATGAAGGCGATCACCGAGCTGGGGTTGCTGTGATGCAGCGAGCCGCCGATCCACAACGACACGGTCACGGCGAACACGACAACCACCAGCCCCTGCTGCCAGCGCGGTGCCCGGCGCTGCTCGCCGGCGGACAGATCCAGAGTCAGCGACGCGGAATCGCGGCCGTAGCGGCGCATGAGGAACCACCATGCGATGCCCAGGAGCAGCAGGGCAGGCGGAATACCAGCGACCATCCATTCTCCGAACTCCACCGGCCGCCGGCTGGACAGGATGCCGGCGGCAATGGCGTTGGGCGGCGTGCCGATCAGCGTGCCCATGCCGCCCAGGTTGGCGGCCATGGCGATGCCCAGCAGCAGCGCCTTGTCGAAGCGAACGCCAGCGGGAAGACTGGCAAGGATAGGCCCGATAACGGCCAGCATCATGGCGGCCGTCGCCGTGTTGGACACGAACATCGACAGGACAAAGGTGATACCCATGGCACCGGCGAGAATAGCGCCCGGGCTCGGGCCGGCCGCACGCAGAACCGTGGTGGCCATGGCGCGGTCCAGGCCGGTTTTGCTGGCCGCTGCGGCCATGATGAAACCGCCGAGGAACAGCCAGATCAGGGAACTGGCCCAGGGTGCGGTGAATTCCTCCCACAAGCCGGGTTCCTGCGAAGCGGCGAACACGCCACCGGGTTTGCCGAGAATGGCAATCTCCAGCCCGATCACCAGCAGGGCCACCGCGAACGCCGGAATCGCCTCGGTCATCCACAGACCGGCGGCGAGCACCAGGATGAACAGGGCCCAGCGCGGGGCATCCGCGAGACCGGGATAGGCAGGAACAAAGGCCGCCAGCGCCGCGACGGCAAGGCATACCGCAAAGAGCGTCGCGGCCCGGGTATCCCGGACCTCCACGGCCTCGAAAAAGCGCCGGCTTGCCCGGCGGGTATCCCGCATGCGCGGTCTCCGGCGCTGGTGTCCTGTCTAGAGCTTGGGCCCCGCTGCCTGGATTTCCGCTCCGGCGACGTCCGCGTACTTCGTGAAGTTGTCCGTGAACAGGGTCGCCAGCTTCGTGCGCGCCGCGTCGTAGGCCGCCGGATCCGCCCAGGTGTTGCGTGGATCCAGGAGTTCGGCCGGCACGCCGGGGCAGCTTGTGGGCACGGCGACGCCAAACACCGGCTCGGTCACGGTTTCGACGTTCTTCAGGTCACCGCCATGAATCGCATCGATGATCGCGCGGGTGTAGCTCAGCTTCATCCTTGATCCCACCCCGAAGCCGCCACCGGACCAGCCGGTGTTGACCAGCCACACGTCCGCGTTGTGCTTGCGGATTCGATCGGCCAGCAGTTCGGCGTAGCGGGCCGGATGCCAGACCAGGAACGGGCCGCCAAAACACGGTGAGAACGTGGCCTCCGGATCGGTCACGCCCATCTCAGTACCGGCCACCTTGGCCGTGTAGCCGCTGATGAAGTGGTACATCGCCTGTTCGGGAGTCAATCGGCTGACCGGAGGAAGCACGCCGAAGGCATCGCAGGTCAGGAAAATGACATTGCCGGGCTGGCCCGCAACACAGGGAATCTTGGCGTTGTCGATGTACTCGATCGGATACGAGCCTCGGGTATTCGTCGTGATGGACGTATCGGCGTAGTCCACCTCGCGGTTAACCGGATCGTAAACCACGTTCTCGAGCACCGCACCGAAACGCAGGGCCCGGAAAATATCCGGCTCCGCCTCCTCGGACAGGTCGATCACCTTCGCGTAGCAGCCGCCCTCGATATTGAAAATGCCTTCGTCGGTCCAGCAGTGTTCGTCGTCGCCGATGAGGCGCCGGTTCGGGTCGGCCGACAGGGTCGTCTTGCCGGTGCCGGACAGCCCAAAGAGGATCGAGGTATCGCCATCGTCGCCCTCGGTGGCCGAGCAGTGCATCGAGAGCACGCCGCGGCCGGGCATGAGGTGGTTCATGATCGTGAACACGCCCTTCTTCATCTCGCCGGCGTATTCCGTCCCCAGGATGACCATCTCCCGGTGACCGAACTGCAGGTTGATGCTGGTGCCCGAGGTCATGCCTTCGGTGAACCGGTTTGCGGGAAATCCTCCCGCATTGAAAATCACGTAGTCCGGTTCGCCAAAGTCAGCGAGCTGCTCCGGTGTGGGCCGGATCATCATGTTCCACATGAACAAAGCGTGATAAGGGCGCGCACAGACGATTCTTACCTTGATCCGGTACTTGGGGTCCCAGCCGGCAAAGGCATCCACCACGTACAAACGTTCGCGCGTGTTGAGATAATCGATCGCCCGTGAGCGGTTGATTTCGTAGGAGGAGTGGTTCAGCGGAATGTTGACCTTCCCCCACCAGACTCCGTCCTTGGTGCTGTCCTCTTCGATGATTCGCTTGTCCAGCGGGCTGCGGCCGGTCTTGTCTCCCGACATGGCCACGAGCGCGCCGCGCCGCGTGATCGCGGAGCCGGCGTCGTACTTCAGCGCATGCTCGTAAAGGACGGCCGGCGAGAGGTTGCGGTGGATTTCCTCCACCCCGATTCCGTACTGCTCCAGGTCGAATGGCTCAGCCATGGTGCTGGCCTCCAGATTGCGGGCTTCCACGTCCTTACGGGCTCCTTCGATTGCCTGACGGCGGACCCAGAAACGGGGCCAGCCGTGAAAATGTTCAAACCAGACCCCCAAGTATAAACGCGGCGGAGAGAAATCCCATGAAACGCGTCATAGCCTGGTGCCCGGATCCGGACCGGTCAGGTTTCCTACAGCGCGCCATCCCAGTCAGGGCAATGACTTCGGCAAGCCACAGTAGGCCACAGCCGTGCCTGCGGCATAGGATGACAATGCCCCGGGATGCGCGCCGGCCCGGGGCGACCGGTTTTTTTCAGGAGCACGCCCATGCGGGAAGCCACCAGAGTAATCGACCGGATGCGGACAGACCCGCCGCCGCGGGGCAGCCGCATTACGGCTCCCGACGGGCGTAAGCAGGTGCTCTATGAAGTGCTTGCCAGCGGCAGCGGCGCGGTGCTCGCAGTGTTCATGTGGGGCCACATGTTCTTCGTGGCGTCCATTCTCCTGGGCACCCGGACGTTCGACACCATCGCCCAGTGGATGGAGCACGTTTACGTCGCCCAGCCCACCGTATTCATCGTTCTCGCGCTGTTCGTGCTCCATGCGGTTCTGGCCGGACGTAAGGTGCCCGCCCAGCTCAGAGAGCGAAAACGCGCCTTTGCGCTCGCCTCGGATCTGAAGCAGTCCACGCGCCGCTGGACCGGGGGAGATGCGCTCACACGGCCTCATGCCGAATCATGGATCTGGATCTGGCAGGTTCGCTCGGCTCTACTAATCGGGATTCTTGGAAGTTTTCATATCCTACTCATGGGCCTGGATATTTTTTCGGATCTTTTCGGCCGCATGGAGGGCATTGAAGCCGTATCCTCGATGGCCAGAACCCGGGCGGGACTGGTCTGGCTCTACCTGCCGCTGCTGATCGCCGTGGAGTTTCACGCCAGCGTCGGGCTGCTGCGGCTGGCGGTGAAGTGGGGGCCGGGGAACCGACTGTCACGGCGCACGCTGTGGCGCATCGAGCATGTGATTTTCTGGTCGTTCATCGGCCTGGGACTGCTCGTGCTGGTCGTGCTGGCCGGCTGGATTGATCCGCCACTGGCATTTCTGACGGGAGACGGCCCGTGAGCGATCTGCAGCGAACAGACGTACTGGTCATCGGCGCCGGGCTTGCCGGCGAGCGCTGTGCCATGGAAGTCGCCGCCAGCGGCCGGGAATGCGTCATCCTGTCGCTCGTGCCCCCCAGGCGCAGCCACAGCTGCGCCGCTCAGGGCGGCATGCAGGCTGCGCTGGGCAACTGCGTCAAGGCCGAGGGCGACAGCCCGGATGTCCACTTCCTGGACACCGTGCGCGGATCGGATTGGGGTGCCGACCAGGAGGTTGCCCGCATCTTTGCAGACAATGCGCCGATCGCGGTGCGCGAGCTGGCCCATTTCGGCGTGCCGTGGACACGTGTCCGCGCGGGCACGAACCACTACTTCATCAAGGGCGAACAGGTCGCCATCGAGGAGCCCAAGGAGAAGGCCGGTCTGATCATGCACCGCGACTTTGGCGGCACGGCCAAGTGGCGGGCGTGTTATGCGGCCGCCGGCACCGGCCACGCGGCCCTTTACGCCATTGACAGCGAAGTGATCCGGCTCGGCATCACGGTCCGCGACCGGATGGAAGCCATCGCCCTGATTCATGACGGCGAACGCTGTCACGGTGCGGTGACGCGGTGTCTGCGTACCGGCCGGCTCGGCGCCATCCTCGCCCGGGCCACGGTGATCGCAACCGGCGGCCATGGACGGATTTACGGCAAATACACGACCAACGCCACCATCAACGAGGGTGCCGGAGCCGCGATCGCCCTGGCCACCGGCCGTGTCCCACTCGGCAACATGGAGGCCGTTCAGTTTCATCCGACGGGACTGTGGCCCTCCGGGATCCTGGTGACCGAGGGCTGCCGGGGCGACGGAGGCTATCTGCTGAATTCCGCAGGCGAGCGGTTCCTCGTGGCCCTGGAACCGGAAAAACAGGAGCTCGCCAGCCGGGACGTGGTGTCACGGCACATGATGAACGAAATCCGCGAGGGCAGGGGGGTGGACAGTCCGAACGGCCCCCACCTCTGGCTGGATCTTCGTCACCTCGGCGAGGCGCATCTCACAACCAGGCTGCGGGAGGTGTACGAAATCTGCCGGGACTTCCTCGGCGTCGAGCCCTGGAACGAACTCGTGCCGGTTCGCCCGACCCAGCACTACTCGATGGGCGGTATGCGCGTGAACAAGGACGGAGAGGCCTACGGCATGTCGGGTCTGTATGCGGTGGGCGAAGCGGCCTGCTGGGACATGCACGGTTTCAACCGGCTCGGCGGGAACAGCCTCGCGGAGACTCTCGTGGCAGGCCGGGTGGTCGGCCGGCGGATCGCCGACGCCCTGGAGCGGACAGCCACCAGCGCGGACATCGCGCTCGTCGACCAGGCTGTCGAGGGCCAGACACGCCGTCTGCGTTCCTGGGCGGACCGCCCGGAAGGCGGATCTGTCTATGAAATCCGTGACGCGATGGCCGAGATCATGATGAATCGCCTCGGCGTGTTCCGCACGGGCGACGAACTCGATTCAGCCGTGGCCGATCTCCGGGTCCTGCGGGAGCGTCTCAGGGACGCGAGCCTGCGTTCGACGTCGCCCGGCCCAAACCCCGAGATCGGCTTCGCGATTCGGCTCGAGGGGATGCTGGATCTTGCCCTGGTCACCGCCGAGGGGGCGCGCGCAAGAACGGAGTCCCGCGGCGCCCATTCGCGTCTGGATTATCCAGCCCGGGACGACGAGCGCTGGCTTAATCGCACGCTGGCCCGCTGGCCCGTGGATGCGGATGGCCCGGTCCTGGACTATGAACCCGTCGGTCTGCTGGACCTGCCTCCTGGCGAACGGGGTTATGGTCATGCCAAACGGGTGGAGATGGAGATGTCGCTGGAAGACTACAACGCTGTTGTCGAGGCGGCCCAGCGTGAACAGGGTCGACTCGCGTCGGCGGAAGCTATCGGGAGCCAGCTGAGAGAGGGCGCCTGGCGCGCCGCGGAAGACGGGAGCAAGGCATGAGCGAGACATCAGCAGAACAGGTTGCCTCCACCGAAGCGCTGGTAGCCGAGCGAAAACCCCGCCGGCTGAAATTCAGGATTTTCCGGTACAACCCGCAGGACCCGAATTCGGAACCGCGGATGCAGGAGTATCGCCTCGAGGAAACGCCGTTCATGACGCTGTTTATTGCGCTGAACAGACTGCGCGAGGAACAGGAGGCCGACCTGCAGTTCGATTTCGCCTGTCGATCGGCCGTATGCGGCAGCTGCGGCATGCTGGTCAACGGCCGACCCACGCTAGCCTGCAAAACGCTGACCAGTGATCTCCCTCGGGTCATTCACCTGCATCCGCTCCCGTCATTTCAGCTGGTCGGCGACCTCAGCGTTGACACGGGAAGCTGGTTTCGCGGCATGTCCGAACGTGTCCAGGCCTGGGTCCACGAACGGGCGCCCTTTGATCCCGAAGCGCAGGAAGAGCGGATGGACGACGAGCTGGCCCAGGCAATTTACGAAAGCGACCGCTGCATCGAATGCGGATGCTGCGTTGCCGCATGCGGCGTGGCAGCAACCAACGACGAGTTCGTTGCGCCCGCCGGCATGAACCGTATCGCGCGTTTCATGATGGATCCCCGGGACGGCCGCGGCCGACGCGACTGGTTCGACGTGATTTCCAGCGATGAGGGGGTATTCGGCTGTATCGGCCTGATGGCCTGTCAGGACGTATGTCCGAAGGAGCTGCCGCTGCTGGAGGTGTATGCCTACCTCAGACGGAAGGCGCTCGGCGGGTGGTTTCTGGGCGGAAAATGACGCGAACTGCCAAACTGTGAATAATAGACACGGACGTGTCACCTTGCACTGGCACGATATCAGTCCATCCAGGCCGGACCATGAGGGGGGAACTTATGTCCGAAAACCAGGAGCTGATGCGGGAACAACTGGCTGAGATTCTGTGGCGACGCGCACAGAAACTTCCAACCGGCCACCCGCTGCTCGAAAACGTCCAGCACGCCTGTTCGCGCGGAACGCTTGATCATCTACGCAAGCTCATTCCAGAAGTAAGAGACGCCCTGGCAACACCAGGGTGACTCCCCAATAACCGCTAGCTGATTCCTGTGTAACCGCACGCCGCCAGGGAGGGTTTGCGTGCGCTAGCGGGTCGACAGACATCGTTGCTGTCTGCCAGACACTTCGACCACGGGAGGGAAGAACGCCACACCATCAAATCGCTTTTCATCAATATGATTTAACATAATATACATTATGCGCACTTAAGTATTCGCAGCAAGGGTGTTCTTGAGTCCTGATCAAAATGGCCCAAGCCAGAGCAACGTCCCTACGGTTTGCAGAAACTCTTCGAACCTCACCGTCGTTCACAATCCCTGTTCTGCTATGACGGATGGCCGGCATGCCGTTGCCCGACAAATAGGCGGGGCTGTGTGACCTGGGCCAGCCAGCGCTTCTTTGCGACAGTCGCCTCGGTGCGCCCACGCCGAGCCGGGTACAACAGCCCTGTTTGCTGGTTTCCCGGATATTTCCGCGGTCCCTCGTCGCTTCAGGACCTGAATTCCCCGATCGTTCGGGCTATCGGTCGGACTATCTGCAACTGACCGTGGTTATCTCATCGGAGCCGAACACACGGGCTCCAGCGTAAGTGTCGCCCGTCAGTGTCAGGCTGGTGTCCTCGCAGCCGATGCCGAGGCCCGACGTCATGAATCGTAGCGCGAGGTCGGGCTGCTGGTCCCGGTTGATGT
This sequence comes from Gammaproteobacteria bacterium, assembly GCA_029287575.1. GTDB lineage: Bacteria > Pseudomonadota > Gammaproteobacteria > Steroidobacterales > XN24 > JARFQW01. The sequence goes on from JARFQW010000090.1 coordinate 32,032, forward strand.
CCTTTGCCCGGTATCGATCCGGCGACGCCCCGGACGGCCCGAGCCGTACGGTCCCGGGATCAACCTGGAGAGCGTCGAAGTTACCCTCGGAGAGAATGGCCACCCACACGCGACCTTTCGAACGCGGGTTCAGCCTGTTCTTATCGCTCCCTGGCTTGATGTCGATGTCCACCTCGGTCAGATCATGGAGCTTGAAAATCAGAACCCGAAACCCACCCGCGTTGTCACCGCCGGGATTGTTGAAATCGTTGACACCCAGGAACAGGTGGCCACCGGTGCTCGGAGCGCGCGCAACACCTTCATTTCCGATCAGGGCAAACCCGTTCGGAAAGTCGTCAAAAGTTACGGGGTTCGCTGTCCTGGAGAATCCAGCGACCAGGGCACCATATGGCGCGCCTGGCAAATGGCCGGGCAGATAGTCTGCGAGCGGAAGGAAAGACTTCCGCGAACCTTCGACCGGATCGGTGTCAAAAGGCCCGGCTCTGTCCCGGAAGAATTCAAACGCTCCCGAGTCCGCTGGCGGCGTAGCCGCGATCGCCCCGTCCGCTCCGGTCAGGTACCCTCCATCGAGTGCGGCAAGATCCACTTTCCCGCTTGCCCGAATGAGAAAGGACTCTCCGGGCGACGCCATAATGCCCGTCTCAACAAAAAACCGGTTTGACTGCACATCCAAGATCGTTGGGTCGGCGGCGCCGACGACGGCCGGGTAAAAGAGAAGTACAAGTACGCCGCCCAGTATGTCCCGGCTCCTGCCCGCCGAGCGCACTCGGGCCCTTTGTTTTCCGGTTTCGGCAAACGAGTAGCCTGCTCCATCAAGGTCTCCCCGGATCGGGCGTTCAGATATCCTCATCATGATCTGCATCCCTCCAGCCGCGCACCGCGGATGGCCTTCGGATACAGAAGATTCGCAGGCCCGCCGGCGGCGCACCGCGGCACCGCTCATACACTCTCCTATAGGTGCCTTTAGAGGGCGCCGCCATACGAATATCTACGGCCTTGAAAAATCCAACTGTTGAGTTGGACTGATCGACAACTAACGCCCCTGCCGAGGCACGAAGCGAGGGATCACGCCGAGCCCGCCCGCGCGTGGGCAGCCGGCCCCGGGAAGTCCCGTTGGCCGGGCGAGCGCGGGACGCCTGATCTCTGGATCATTGAGGCTAAGGTGGAAGGCATGCCATCCGGGCAACCGACGCGGGCGCGGGCCGCGCCCACCGGCGATGCTCGTTGAGGTCAGCGACGGCGCGCCGGTGGACCCGATGCTTTTGCTCCGCAGGCAGAGGGCCCTTTGGTCTAAGGGCAGTTCGTACCCCGGATTTCTCCCCTACTGACCCTGTTCGATGATGACGTCGTCCACCAGGTAGGTTTCGGTCACGGACGCGCCCGACTGCCAGAGCATTCTCAGGAACGCGTCCCGAGGCCGGAAGTCCACCAGTTCGCTCAGGTTGCCTTCGGGAGCCGCATCGCTCGCGCTGACCCCCTCCCCCGCGATGGCAATAAAGTACTGGTCGGGGGTTCCCGGGACAATGCGCGCGACCACGGCATGCGGCCGGCTGAAGTCGCCTTCGATCGTGTGATTCACGGTGCCCGCCGAACCAATCTCGATGCTGGAGCGGGTCACGTTGAACAGCAGGTAGGCACGAAATAGCTGGTCGTCTCCGTCCGTGATGCGCACCTGCACGCCCGGCGAACTGGAAGGGCCCTGGAACCGGCCACGCCAGCGGAACCGGATGGAGTGGTCGTTGCCCGAAGGCTCACACGGTAAAAAATCGATGCGGGAGACCTCATCGGCAAACGCGGGTTCGAAGTTGAGACTCTGGTTTCCGGCGATGGCGTTCGTGGGCCCGACCGAGAACTGAGTAGCCGCCCCCACCGTTTCGATGGCGTCGCAAGCCGGCGATCCGGGGATGCTGCCTCCCGGCACTTCGCCAGCCGTATAGGATTCGAAATCGTCCTGAAGCAGCTTGGCACAGCCCGAAATGACCACGGCGGCGATAACGAGCGCGGACAGCGCGGCGCGTTTCATCACACGGACCCCTCGGGACCCGCGGTCCCGCTAGTAACCCTCCGACCCCTAATTCTTAGCACATCATGATGACGGAACATTGACCTGACTCAATCAACCCGGCGCCCGGAAGCATGCCGGCAGCGCACAGGCGCCTCGCCTTCGGCGGCGTTACCCGGGCAACCGCATTTCCGGGATTCGGCAGGCCCCGCCGCCGCGGCATCGTCTGTCCGCCGGGGCCCCGCCCAGCACAGGACGGGGTTCCCGGCCAAATCCCGCTCAGGTACGGGACGCGTCGAAAATACTCTGGATGGAGGCATCCAGGGTCGAATTGAATTCGTCATCCGACTGCTGGGCGCTCAGGCCCTCGCTCAGCGCCCTGGAAAAGCTCGCCACCATGCCAGCCTGACGGGCCAGCCGGGCGTTGGCCTCCTCCCGGGAATAACCGCCGGACAGGGCTACGACCTTCAGGCAGCGGTCGTGGGCGATGCAGTCGGCGTACAGGTTGTCCTGCTCGGGCAGGGTCAGCTTGAGCATCACTTGCTTCCCGTCGGGCAGCGCGTCCAGCTCGGCCAGGATGCGCGCCTTTAAAATATCCTCCGCCGCGGCCTTGTCCGGACAGTGGATGTCCACCTCCGGCTCGATAATCGGCACCAGATCGGCCGCCAGGATCTGCCTGCCGATCTGGAACTGCTGCCGTACCACTTCTTCTATGCCCGCCGCGTCCGCCTGTTTGATCACCGAACGCATCTTCGTGCCGAACACGCCGTGGTTCCTGGCCCGGGCCAACAGGCCGTCGAGTCCCGGTATGGGCTTCATGATCTGCACGCCGTTCTGTTCGTCGGCCAGGCCCTTGTCCACCTTGAGAAACGGCACGACGTTTTTCACGTCCCACAGGTACTCGGCCGTACCCTGCCCTTCGATCTCCCGGTCCATGGTCATCTCGAACAGGATCGCGCCGAGGATGCGATCGCCGGAGAATGCCGGGCTGGTGATGATGCGGGTGCGCATCGCGTGGACGAGATCGAACATGCCGGCCTCGTCATCCCAGGCATCTTCGGTGACACCGTAAAGCCCCAGGGCTTTCGGGGTGCTGCCGCCGCTCTGGTCCAGGGCTGCAATGAAACCGGGGGCCGATCGAATCTTTTCCAGCTGTGCGTCGAACTTGCTCACGTCATGCTCCGTCGTCTGTTCCGCGATAAAAGCTTTCTGGCAGGCGCCGGCAAGAAAGCAGACGCCTCAACAGTCCCATGATAACGGGGATCCCGGGAAAAACGCCCGCTTACCCTAAGACTGGTCTCCCACGGCATCGGGTGCGGCAGCCTGCCGTGTCGGCGGTTCGCAGTTTCACCACCCGGGAAACGGGCCAATCCAACCCCCCGGGTCATTTCGACGCGGGCGACCTCTGCTATCCGCCGGCCTAATGGCGCCTCACTGTGCCCTCTTCGACCCGGCGCGTCGCCCGCGGCTTCAGGGGCTGTACCAGATCGGCGAGGTGTACGCCCTCTCCTGGGTGACCATGGGCACCTCCGGCGGCATCGTGATACCGAAGCGCTTGGCCTCGTAGGCTGTCCAGCGCGGGGTCGGGATCTCGATCACTCGCGCGTAGTAGAAGGCATTCAGCTCCGGATCGAAGTCAGGATCGCTCCACACTGTGATCAACTCCGGCGCCCCGATCGAATTGGTCCAGGTGGCGTTCTTCACGTCCACCGTATTGCCCACGGGCGGCAGCTTGCCGTCGCCGCCCGGCCGCCGCTCCCCGGACCACGCCACATCGTAGACTCTCTCGTGGGTCTTGCCGTCGCTGTCCAGCCAGCCCTTGATGATCTGGATCCGGTCCAGATTGCCGCTGTAGGGATCCTTCGCGGCCGCCACGAGAAAGCTCGGCGAGCCCCCGTCCGGTCCCCCGGAGAGGTCGCCCCCCATGGGCACGCCCTTGGCATAGCCCACCGTTGCCGGCAGCCGGGTATGCATGTCGGCTTCCTCGAAATCCCAACTCGCGAAGAAACGCACCACCATGCGCGTACCGGTCGTTGCGTACGTCTCCTTGCGTTTCATCGCGTCGAAAATGCCTTCCCGCGTGTTCTCCGTGGCCCACACGGCGGCCAGCCCGGCGGCCGCCTGCTGCCAGCCCATGATCGTGAAGTCCGGGTTCGGCGCCTCGATTACCACATGTTCCCAGCGTTTCGGTTCCGGCTCCACGCCCGAGTGCTTGCCAAAGAAGTTTTCTTCCGCCGCAGTCGCCATCGAGGTATGGCTGTCGGTGCTGCCGATCATGCCGAACTTGTAGGGATTGATGCCGAGTTTCTGTTCCAGTTTCAGGCCGGTTTTCAGCGCTTCGCGGGCATACTCGTACTGGATCATCCCGGGCTTCTTGGCTTCGGTGCCATTGAGATTGGACTTGTCCCAGGTATCGAAATCGGCGAACTCGTCGGTCGGCGACAGCATCGGGTGGGCTTCTCCGTCGCCCTTGATCTGGGTGACTTCCACGATGGGCTCGAGAGCCGCCCTGAGAGTTGCAAGCTCTTTCGTCAGCGGTTTCCCGGCGTTGGTCTCCACCGAGAACATCCGGCCGTTGGAAAGATTCCCGTTATGGGGAATGGCGAGGACTTCCGCTCCCGTCTCCCGCTGGAACTTGTCCAGGGCCTGCCACAGGTCTTCCGGGTTCTGACTGTCGAATTGTGAAAACGGAAGGGTCCGGTTGGCCGTCTGGGCGTCACCGCGAAAAAGCACGTTGCGGTGCAGGTTATTGCCACCCTGGGTGGTGTATTCATAGCCGATGATGGCCGTGAACCGCCCCGGCTCGTTGTAACGGTCCGCCAGGGCCGTGTACCTGCGCCAGGCGTCCCGGACGAGCCGCGGATTGGAAATCGGCGCTTCGGGTTTGCTGAGGGAATCGACGATTTCCATGGCGGCCGCGAAGGTCTGGTCGGGATCGCCACTCTTGAGCATGTCGTACCAGCGCTTGCCGGCCTCGGTCGCCAGAACGTCCGGATCCCCTTTGAGAAGGGCCGGCATGAGGCCGTACATTTCCGCATGATCGGACACGACAAGAAAATCCAGCGGCCGCGACAACCTCGCTTTCAGGCCGTGAGTCGTGGTGATCTCCTCGCCCCGCGCAAAACGCAGCGCGTCCTCCTGGCCTACCCGGTTCATCGTGCCGGCATCCACGGAGATCGCGGTATGCAGATGCGTATCGCCGAACAAAACCCGCGTGGGAAATTCGCGGCCGGCATATGGGGAATACGACGGCGTTTCCGCCCGCACATCGCCAGGCTGCGGACGCATGTCCGACGCCATCAGGGACGACCCGGAAACCAGCCAGGCGGCGACTGCAATATACAGCCCTCTCATGTTCGAGTTCCCCATGTTTTTCTCCGGTTCATCGAGTAGTGCGGATGCGACAAGTGTAGACACAAAATCTCTGCTTCCCATGAGCATGTTGCTCGAGAGCGGCAGCTAACCGCCATGAGGAGATCAGTCCTCCTGGCGTGATGATTTTCCGGATAGCGAATAGCCAATGTGGCCCGGAAACATGGTGTTCGTTCTTCACCGGACAAAGGACCGACGGCGGTCAGTCCGGTGACGAAATGGTCGAGTGATCCGCGACTTGCGCTAACCGCAGGCGCGCCGCATTCCAATCGGCTGAACACCGTGAGGGTCCGTCAGGTTTCGTTCGCGATCAGGTCCACCAACCGCGCAAGCGCCTGAGGATCTGTGATATCGCGGGCGAGCAGTGGCAGCCGCAGGCGAGGCAGTCCGCCGAAGTGTCGTTCGATGTCATCAAGGTGCGTCTGTTCCTGGACGCGGCGTTGCTCGAGAAACCGGCCATCCGCTTCCGGTGGCAACACCCGGTTGACGATCAGCCCCTGGACGCGAAGGTCGAAGGTATCGAGCAACTCCAGAGCCTTGCGAGTTTCGAGGACCGGCAATCTCTCGGGCACAAGCACCCAGACAAAACCGCAGGTGCCGGGGTCGAGCAGGAGCCGGCGGGCGCGATGAAACTTCCGCCGTCGCTGCAGCAGGAGCTCCCGAATACGGTCGCGGCGATCCCCGCCAGCCTCCGGGCCGTCCGAAAGCTGCCCGAGGTCGTCGCCCTGCCCCCGTTTCCGGTCCCCTCCCAGGCGGCTGAGGACCTCGCCCAGCTTGCCGGAGCGCTCGCGGTGTTTCAGCAGGCCTTCGGTCCACGCGGCCATGGCCTCGGGCAGGGACAACAGGCGCACGGTATGGCCGGTAGGGGCGGTATCGAATATGACCAGGTCGTAGCGACCGGGCGCCTCGGCCATGATGTCCGCTACGCGTTCCAGCAGCGCCGCCTCTCCGGTACCCGGCGCCAGACGGGCAAGGGCCATCTGCCGATCGATCTCCCCGTACATCGCCGGCGCCACGAGTCCGCGCATATTGGCCTTGACGGTGGCGGTATACCGATCAGCTTCGGCATCCGGGTCGATCTCGAGGGCCAGGAGATTGTCGCCGAGCGACGTCTCCCGGGCACCGATTCGGGTACCGAACAGGTCCCCGAGGGAATGCGCGGGATCCGTGGAGACCAGCAGACACCGGCGTCCGCGTCGCGCGGCCAGCACCCCCAGTGCGGAGGCCGTCGTGGTCTTCCCGACGCCGCCCTTGCCGCCGACAAAGAGGATGCGGCGCTGGAGCAGGCTGTCGATCAGCGTGCTGGATGAATCCTGAGACACGCCGGTCCTGCGCCTGCCCTGGATACCCGGAGCCTAGCAGCAGCGGAAATGGTCAAGGGGCGAATGCTCCATACCCATGCGCCGGTGCCATTCATGGAAGCGCTCCATCAGGAGGGGCTGGAGTTCGAGGGTGTAGTAGCTGGCAGGATTCGGGACGCCCATGAGTTCCGAGAAGACAAACAGCATGAACAGGTCATCCTCGTCCCGCTGGCAGCGGGCGACGGCACTGCGGTAAGGCGCCGTGTAGAACTCTGTCGCCAGCGCCTCCGCCCTGCGGAGCCTCGCGCGCCAGTCCGAGGTACTGCTCACGCGCTCGTGCCGGGTTGTGCGGCGAGCCGCCTTCGCTCCTTCATAAAGGCGCTCATCGCCTCCAGAGCCACCATGACCGCGGCCACCAGGATCAGGAGATCCATGAACACCAGGAGCCACTTGCCGCTCGAGTAAAAGCCCCAGAGCTGGAACAACAACGCCATGATGGTCATCGTCAACAGAAACGCCATTGGCAGCAAGGTGAACCAGACAGGTCGGCCGAGCTTCAGGAGCATCAGGCTCACGACCAGCAGGGTGAGCCCGGCCAGCAGCTGATTGGTCGTGCCGAACAACGGCCAGATCACCATGCCGCCCGCACCGCTGGCGCCGCCGGCGCCAAAGGCGAGCGCAATGCAGGCACCGACGGCGACGAGCGTCGCGACGACGTTGTTGGTCAGGACGGGACTGTTGTAGAGGTTGCCCCACTCCTGGACGATGTAGCGCTGCAGCCGCACCCCGGTGTCCATCGTCGTGCCGGCAAAGAGGATGGCCATCACCGCAAGC
>JARFQW010000116.1 GCA_029287575.1 Gammaproteobacteria bacterium
CGGATCGTGCAGTTCCGGTCCACCTGGATCTGGTCGGGCACCGGCGTGCCCTCGGCACCGTCGATCACGCCGTTGGGGTATTCGGAGCAGTTCGCCGCGCGGGCCCCCTGGGCCTGCGACAGCAGCAACAGCAGACCGAGCAGCTGGAGTGATGTCCAGCGGCCGCGTCCGGTTCTGCCTGATGTCCTGTCTGCTGTCATGTGCTCCTTCGCTCCACGCAACACGCGATGCCGTTGCCGTGGGGACCGAGGAGCCCATGCTGGGCTGGATTCCGGCGGTCCCGCTGTCCTGGGGCCGAAGCCCTGTAGACCGGTGACTTTGCGTCGCCACCTTTCGGTGGCTTTGCCTTTGTCTGAATCGCGTCGGGCTTATCGCCCGGGGTGTCTCAAATTGTTTCTGCTCGTTTCGTTAACGGTTGTCGTACTGCACACTGGACGCCTGCCGGCCCGTCATCAGGCCGCCGGCAGGAAGTCGATCGGATAAAGAATCGTGACCGCCGGCACCTCCTTGGCGCCGAAGTCGAAGGTCCGGACTCTGTCCAGGACCTGCGAGGCCAGGGTCGGGGCGTTCATGTCAGAGCCATCCAGTTCGCACAGGGTCACGCTGCCGTCCGGTTCGATCCGGATACGCAGCACCATCTGGCCCTGCAGCGTCGGATTCTGGCGCAGCTGACGGTTGTAGAGCCGGTACAGCGCAGCCTTGTGGCGGTCGAAAACGATCTGGATTTCTTCGTCGGTGCGGCCGGCGCCCGCGCCGTTGCTGAGCGGCCGGTCCACACCGCCACCGCCACCGATCGTGCTGGTGGCGCGGGTCAGCTGGACCCCGGCGATCTGGCCGCCGCCGCCGCCGTTACCGACGTCACGGCTGAGCGATGCGAGATTGATCCCGCCGCTGGATCCCGGCGCCTGGGTCGTGACCATCGACCGCTCCGGACGGCCGGTGGCCTTGTCTCCGCTACTGGCGCTGATCCGGGCATCTGCGCCGAGCTTGGCGGACGGCTTGCCGGCAGCGAGATTCGAGAATTTCTCCTTGAAGGCCAGAAGCCCCTTGGATTCGGCGCGCTTCGGCTCGGACTTCTGGGGCGCCTGCTTCGGCGCCACGTTCTCGGCCAGCACTTCCGACTCGGTGGGGATCAGCGGCTCCTCGATGGGCTCGGGCTCAGGTTCCGGCTCGGGGGGCTTGACCTCCGGCGGCGTCTCCACCACCGCGGGCGGCGGTAGCGGGCGCTTCTCCTGGACCAGTCTGGCCAGCCGCTCCGGCACCTCGTCAGCCTTCCAGGGATCGGGTAGTGGCAGATCCACGAAGGGCAGCAAGACCCCCAGGAGCAGCATGGCGGCGAGAGAGATCGCAAGCGTTTTGCGGAAACGCTGGTCGTCCGCCGCACCCCGGGTCCACGGCATAATCGTCTGGCGGGCCGGCAGCGAGCTGATCTCGCGTTCGACAATCCACTCCAGCCTGCGACGCTCCTCGGCTTCCTGGGCGTCGAAGAGATCCTCCTCGAGAATCTCCATGATCTCCTGCAGGCCGCGGATCGAATCCACAACTTTTTCCCGGCGGCCGTCGATCTCGTCCAGCCGCAGCTTAAACCTGTCCAGTCTCTGGCGAGCCAGGCGCACGAATTCTTCGCCCTTATCCCCGTCCAGCCGCTCGCCCCAGAACAGGGCGCCGGCGCCGCCGTCGCTCAGCTGGTCCAGAGAATCGCAGGCCTGGCGCAGCAGGTCATACTGCTCGCGCTCAGTGGCGATCGCCTCCAGCTCCTCGTCCACGGCGGCCAGGTCCTGGACCAGGCCATCCAGTTTCTGGTTGGCCTTGTCCAGCTGGGCCTGGATGACCTGCTGGTCCTGAAGCTCCTGGGTTTCGACAGTCATGACTATATCTGCGCCGTCTGAGGTGATTTCTGCATGACCGCCAGGGAGATCTGGCCGTAGCCCTTGCTCGTGCAGGTCGACATCACCTTCTTGATGACGTTGAACGGCACCGACTTGTCAGCAAGGATCGTGACCTCCTGGCTCTCCGCGACGGTCTGGGTCTTGATTCCGATGACCCGCTCGCTGAGGGCCGTGAGCCGCTCACTGATGGGCCCGATTTCACCACCCTCCATGGCCACGATGTCCGCCGTCGCCACGACGGCCTCGCCCTGCACCGTGACATGCTCGGGGCTGATGAAGATCACCACGGTCTCCCGGGGCTTGGATTCCACCACCGACTCCGGCAGCTTGATCTGCTTCGGCGATTCCAGCACCTCGGTGGTGGCCGAGTTCACCAGCAGGAAGAACACCAGGATCGTGAACACGTCCATCAGCGAGGTGAGGTTCATCTTGGTGATCCGGACCCGGTTCCGGGACATCCTTTTTATTCGCCGCGAATTCTTCATGGCGCGTCTCCGATGGATATGTCCGTGAACAGGGCAACCCGTGTGGGCTCCTGCCCCTCGACTTCCGCCGGAAGCTCCGCACTCCTGACCACATCCATGACGCGGATCAGATAGTCATACGGAATATTCGGCTCGAGCAGCACGGACGCGTCGTCCTTGTCGGGGTAATCCCGCTTCAGCGACATCAGGTACTCGGACAGCGTGGCCGTGTCGTACTCGTCTTCCACGTTGGGAATGGCGGCGATCACCGTCTTGCCGTTGGTGATCTCCATCCCCGCCTCGCGCACGACCACCTCGACCCGGAACCCCGGGTCGGTGGGCGGTCCGCCGCTCGTGGAGCTCGGCAGATCGAGCTCCACGATCGTGATACGGGAAAACACGGCGGTAATCAGGAGAAACGGCACCAACACCACCATCAGATTCAGGAAGGTGGTCATGTCCAGCTCGGCCGGCTCTTCGGTGCGCCGCCTGTAGTGGTGTTGTCTTGCCATGGGGCTTATACCTCGACCTGGCGCTTCGCGTTCGACGAGATCACGTTGAGGGCCTTCACCGACGCCATTTCCAGGCTATCGACAATCGCGCCGGTCTTGGCGGTCAGGACCGTGTGCGTGACCAGCAGCGGAATGGCCACGATGAGACCGAACGCGGTTGTATTCATCGCCACCGAAATGCTCGCGGACAGCAGGTCGGCCTTCTCCGCCGGGTTGGCGTTGGCCACCGCGGTAAACGCGGCGATCAGGCCCATGATCGTTCCCAGCAGGCCGAGCAGCGTCGAAATGCTGGCCGCAAGCGCCACGTAGGGGGTGCGCTTCTCCAGCTGGGGGATGATCTCCATCATGCTCTCTTCCATCGCGATTTCGATGTCCTCGCGACGGCGGACAGCGCCCTGCCGGGCCAGCCCCATGCTCAGGAGCTGGGAAATTGTGGACTGATCGTCACTCGTAATTTCACGAGCCTTGTCGAATTCACCTTCATTCAGAACCGGCTGGATCCGGGTCCAGCTGCTCTGGTTCTGATGAGTGACTTTCGTCAGCGTAATGAACCGTTCGACCGAGATGGCTACGCCCACCGCGAAGACGAGCAGAATCGGGTACATAAACGGCCCGCCCGTCACAAAAAATTTTACGATTGAATAAATGAAGTCCATGACCACGTTCTCCTGCGCACAAAGTTCTCAAAGTTGGCGATGTTTCAGGCAGCCCTTCGCGTCGCGGCTGCCGGGATCTTCTCTTCTGTTGCTCTCATCATCCGTCGGGCCCCGTGTCATTCGGTGCTGATCCGGTAGTAGTCCAGTTCCCGCATGAACACTTCCTTGTCCACCGGTTGCCGGCCGTCGTCCACGACCTTCGACACGTCGAGCCGGGTTCCCAGCTCGGAACTCTTCCACGGCACGATCACGAGCGACTTCGGCGATTCATGGTTGCCCACGATGGACATGCCGGAGATCACCTTGTCCCCGTCGCTGTCCGCCTCCTGGCCGATCGCGGGTATCGCCGCGAGCAAGAGACAACTGCAAACCACAATGCTTCTCACCATGACTGCTCCTATTCACCGACCCGGTTTTGCAGGTCGGCAATCCAGATGGCTGCCTGCTCATCGTCAGGCACCGCTTCGCTGTAGCGCTCGTAGTTGCGCAGGGCGCATTCGAGGTCTGCGAGATACATGTCGCAGAGAATCGCCAGATTCAGCCGCGCATAGTGGAACTGGGGATGAAGGCTCAGCGCATTCTCATAACTCTGGCGAGCCTCGTCGAAGCGGCCCGTTTGCCGCTGGATCATGCCCAGCTCGTTGTGGGCGACAGGGTGACGCGGATTTAGCTCCAGCGCCTTGCGGAAGCGCGCCTCGGCATTCTCCAGATCGCCGTTGCGCGCGTACGCGATTCCGAGGTCAATCAACGGCATCGTCGCGTTCGGGGCCTTCTCCGTCACGCGCTCCAGCAACGTGATGGCCCGGGCGTACTGTTCGGCTTCCAGGTACCGGACGGCCTGGTCGAAGTCCAGCCGCACATCTCCGCTCACATCAACGTCCTCGGTAATGACGAACCCTCCGTTGCCCGCGCCCTGGACCTCCGGGGCGGGTTCGGGCGGAGCCGATGCGCAGGCGCCTAGCGCGAGAGCGGCAGCCATCACCACGAGACGAAGGACGAGGGATCGATGCGACTGATTGCTGTATGAACAGGCCATGACCTATCCCGCTGCCGAGGCCGGGAGATCCCGGACCTCGTCCTTGAGTCCTGCCGACGGCTCGGGGTCCTGGACCGGCACGGCCTCCGACGGGGCGCCGTCCGGAACCGGTTCAGCAGACTCCGTCTCAAGGGCCTGCGAACCGGGGACCTGGTACGAATACCGGTCGATCGAGGCAATAAAGCCGCTGCTGATTTCGAACTTGGCGTAGCGCCCCGGCATGAGTTCGGCGAGCTGGCCGAGACTTCGTTCGATCCACGGGTTGAAGAGGCCGGCTGTCAACAGCTCGAGGTTCTTCTCGTGGACTTCTATAGCACGTTCCTCGAAGGGCCATGCTTCTTCTTCCAGCACCATCTCATAATCCTGCAATTCCGCAGCCGTCAGGTCGGAGGGGCGTTCGGAGGTCAGCAGGGCGTTGCTGAATTCCCGGTAGATCTCGGCGATATAAAAGGTCGCCGCGGCCGTGACCTCGCCCACTTCGTATTCCGGCAGAGATTCGAGGGCCTGCAAGGCGGCATCCATCCGCTCCTGCTTCTGAGCCAGACTCTGATCAAACGGCTGCACCAGCTCGATCACCTCGAAAGTCGCATACAGGTCCTCGGCGATGACAAGAGCCGACTGGCCCGCGAGGAACCGGATTCGCGGCGTGCGCGCGTCTCCCGCATTCGCATCGATGTCCACGATGCTGGTCAGCTGTTCCAGGTAGAGCGCCTGCTCGTGCCGCTCCTTATGCATCTCTGCAACCTTGAAGCGGGTCTCCACTGCGACGTCCACGGGCTCGGGGAACCGATCGACGTAGCGGAGATAGACGGCCAGTGCCCGGTCCCTGGCAAGGTCTTCCTCGTACAGGTCGCCTGCAACAAGCAGCGCGTCGCGTGCCAGGTCAGGATCGTCGGCTTCCTCCGCGACACGTTCGTACTCGGCCGCCGAGCGGGACAGCTGGCCGTCTTCCTGGTAGACGAGCGCGAGCTGTTTCGTGGCTTCTTCGTTCAGCTCGTGATCCGGGAAGGCCTGCCGGTAGTCCTCGAGGACGTTGCTCGCGGCAGACCAGTCTTCTAGACGCATGAGCGCGGCCGCGGCATCGTACTCGGCAGCCGGCCGGATCGCCGAACCGGGAGCCATGTCGCGGATTCTCAGGAAATGGCCCGCGGCGGCGCGATAGTCTTCCATGACGTTGGCCTGCTCGCCCTGCTTGTAGATCGAGGCCGCCAGGTTGTCCACGAGATCCGGACGGGCCTCGTCGTCCGCGGGCAGCATTGTGAGAACCTGGAGATAGGCCGTTTCGGCGGGCTGGTAATCGGCGAGATCGAAGGACGAGTGAGCAATGATCGTCCAGCCGGCTCGCTGGATGTCCGGGTCGGCGCCGGGGTACTCGGCGATCAGGCGATGCCCGTAGACAACCGCCCGCTCGAACTCCTGCATGTCGTACATGTCCTCGACTGCCGCCCGAAGGACCACCGCCGCATGCTCGTGGGCGGGGAATGCGTCGACAAAGCGCACTGTGCTTTCCACGGCATCGTGGCGGACCCGTGCCCGATCAGCACCCGTGACGATCTTCTCGTTTTCACGGTGGGCGAATATGGCTGCATAGCCGGCGGCGCCCGCCTGGGCGTGCTCGGCATATTCATACGCCGTCCGCTCGTAGGCCAGGGCTGCACTGCCGAAGTCTTCGTTCTCCATCAGCAGATCAGCCAGCTGGTAATTGATGCCGGGCGTCTCGGGATCCTCGGGGAAGGAGCCCAGATAGGCGTTGTACCAGTACAGCGCCTCCTCGTAGTTTGCCGGCTGTTCCTCGACCAGATCGTCTTCCTGGTAGAGCGCGTGATAGTGGTTGGCCAGGTCCTCGAGATTGCTCTTCAGATAGCTCAGCACCTCCGGCGAGCTCTCGGTGTCGAAGTGACGCCAGTATTCCGAACCCAGGCCGTACGTGGAGGCAAACTCCTTCTTCGACTCGAGAACGAGCATGGGGAACCCGCCGGCCTCATAGATCTCCACCACCCGCATGCCGAAGTGGGGCGAGGTCCGGTGCAAGGGGTTGAGCTCGACAAAGGCCTTGTAGACCATCGCCGCGTCGTGATAACGCAGCTTGTCGAAGTAGAATTCGGCGAGATGACTGTAGATGCGGTGCTCGTAGTCCCGGTTGCCGTTGGCGGAAAAATAGGCCTCGACTGCGTCGGAGCCTCCGAGGTAGGAGAAGCTGAGACTGATCACCCGGTAGGTATCGGCCACCCGGCGCTCATCGGCTTCGGGATTGGGCTGATCGAAGTCGTAGCCGATGGACACCTTGTAGTCGAGTAGCGCAACGTACTGGTCGAGCGCCTCCTCGTGCATGTCCTGCTTGTAGAGCGTCCATCCCAGCTTGTACAAGGCCAGCTCGTAGTACTGGGACGCCTCACCCACGCTGATGATCGACGCATAGGCGTTTTCCGCGTCCAGATATTTCTTGCGGGTAAAAAAGTACTCCGCGCGCCGGAACTGCACCTCGTCCAGGTAGTGGGACTGCGGATACTCTGCGACCAGGCGGTCCATGACCGCCATGGCCTCCTCAGTCTCTCCGAGTTCGTCGTAGGCGCGGGACTTCTGATAAAGAACCTGGTCGTTGTTCTCGTAGTTGGGATAGGTCTCGAGAATCTCGTCGTACAGGGCGATGGCTTCCCGTGGTCCGGTGGCCTTCGACCGGCCGTCCTCACCGGGCAGCTGGCCCTCAGGGTCGCGCCACGCTCCGGCTGCGTCGGCCTGGCCCGTCGTACGGCTTTCGAAGGCTTCCTCGGACTCGCCGGAGGCACCGCCGGTGTCGGCAATCATTTGCGCAGCCGGCCGTTCGCCACCAGCTGCGGCGGCCCTGGCTGGCAGGGGCTGGGGTGACTCGCCCTGCCGCACCGGCGGCGCCGCCGGCCGGGTGGGGATGAGGTCGGCTGCCACTACGGGTTCGGTGCCGGCAGAATTGCCAGGGCTGACCGACACGACCGGCTCTTCGGAGTCATCCTCACCGGACCCAGGCGCCGGCAGATCGATCACACCGCCGTCGCCAAGAAGTCCGAACTCCTTCTCCACCTGCAGGTCGGCAAGCCGCCGCATGGCTTCGGGGGTAAGCGAGGACTCGGGTGTCTGCTCGAGAAAATCGCGGTAGGCGTCCATCGCCTCGTCCAGACCGTCCTCGACACGGATCTCCTCGACTTCCACGGACATGCCGTCCAGCTCGGCGAGGGTGCGCTTGTCCGGATTCGCGGAGCAGGCGGCAAGCCCGCCCGCGGTCGCCAACACAATGACGTGCAGCGCGCGCATCTATCCCTGCTCCTCGCGGGCCTGGCTTCGCGCGGCACGGTCATAGCTGTCGGCAAACGCGTAGCGGGCCTCGTTCTGATACATCTCCAGCCGCTTGCGACGGATCTTCAGTTCGTTGATCGCCACCGTCTCCAGCATGTGGCCCTGTCTTGCCATGAGGAGGTTCAGGCGCTTCAGGCCGCTGGCCACCCGGGTGCGAAGCCGCTGGATCGGAATCTCATAGCCCACGTAGCTGTGCATGGCGGCCTGGCGCGTGCGCACGAACCCCTGGTAGCGGCTCTGCAGATCGGCGACCACCGTGTTCAGTTCGGACAGATTCTCGTAGGTTTCCGTAAGACGCTCGTGGTACGCGGTCTCCAGGGTCCAGTGAAGGGCGCCCTTCAACCGGGCCACGCGAACCCGCTGGGGATCGTCCTCGGCGTAGCCGGCGGCCTCCAGCTGAGCGTCAATGGCATCGAGTCTGACACTCTGAAAGCGCTCTTCGGCGGTGGCGAGATAGTCGGGCCGGGGCGCGACGAGCATGCTCTCCAATCGTTTCGCGAGGTTTTCGCGCTGTTCCATGCGGAGCCGGATCTGCGCATCAAGCTTGCGGAACTGGCTGTCGATCTCCGGGAGAAGCGGCTCGTAGTAGGCACGGCGCAGACGGATCATGTCATCAAAGGCGTCGAAGCTGCTCTGCCAGGACACGAGCTTCTTGCGCAGGTCTTCCAGGTCCAGGTAGTTCTGAAGCGCGGTCTGGAAATCGTGAGACGCCATCAGCGCCATCAGATAGTAAGTCTCGGGCGTCTCGGGAAGCTGCCGCAGGCGGATCACCCAGTCCTTGTTCTGGCGAATCTCCTCGCGCACCAGGGCCTCGAGAAACCGACCGTCCCGGATACTTTCGATCGATGCATTCACCTTCGTGAGTTCGCCGCTGAAGGCCTCGACCGCTTGGCCATAGAGAACCGCTGCCCGGCCGTAGACATTCAGCTTGCTGTACGCATAGGGCAGAGCGAGCATCGCCTCCTGGACTGCCAGATCCGTAGTTGCACGCTCGGCGAGAAGGGTCCAGGGCACGAGGGCCCGCTCGTAGTTGTCCGCCGAAGCATCGGCCCAGCCGGCCCGCAGGAGCGCCTGGTTCGAGAACGGTCCTTCAAGGCGCACCCGGTCCAGGGACTGCTGAGAGCTGGAGAAATCCTCGGACTCGAAGAGAAGCGTGCCGCGCACGAGATTCGACTTATCCCGGATTGCCAGCACCCCCGGATCGCTGGTCTTCACGCGCCCGGCCCTGTCCAGTTGCCTGAGTGCATCCTGCTGCTGACCTGCCTGAAGAAGAGCAATGCCCAGGTTGTATTCGGCAAAGCCCTGCAGGCTCTCCGCCCCCTCGACCCCGCGGAGAACCTCGACCGCCTCGGCCGGTTGAGCGAGGGACAGGTAGACGTTGGCGCGGAGAAACTCCACATCGTCCTGAATGCGTTCCGGGACCCGCCCACTGATCCTGTCCAGAGCCCGCAGGGCGTCCTCCGGCTGATCTTTCTGAAAATGGATACGGGCCAGACGAAACGCCGCTTCGTTGCGCACGGCCTCATCCACATCGCCTTCGAGAACCGCGCGAATAGCCCGTCCCGCGCGATGGTGCATGCGGTACCGGAGTTCGAAATCGCCGACCGAAAATTCCGCCTCGCCGATATGGATATAGAGCGTGTCAAGTTCCGGCTCATCCAGCCCGTGATGCTGGGCCAGTTCGGCATCCAGGCGCTCCAGGGCTTCGAAGTAATGGCCCTGGTTGGCGTAGTAGAGGGCTTCTCCGAAATAGAGATCCTTCAGGCCATCACCCGCCGCATGGCCGGCAGCCAGCAAGGCCGCCGTACCCATTGCGCAACGCCAGAAGGTTGCCCTCGACATGGCTCACCATTCCCCGACTTTGATGCCGCTGCTGCCGGAGCTGACTCCGGCCAGCGTCACACCCACCAGCGCGGGCTCGACGTCCTTGTCGAACCCGAAGCTCGCTGATTCAGTGACTTCCTTGCCGCTGGGCAGCTTGCCGAGAACTGACACTGCGATTTCGTGATTGCCGGTAGGGATGTTGCCGGTGTAAACCCGCTGCACGCCGCCGCCCTGAAGGGCCTCCAGCTCCTTGAAGCTGTAGATGTGGTGGGCCACCGGCTCGCCGTTGATACTGATTTCCACGGCGTCGAGGCGGAGGTCTTCGTTCTCCGCCAGAGCGATGAACACGGCCACCTGGGTATTCGACGGAAACAGAAGCCGTTCTTCCAGGGTATTGAGCTCGGCGGCGATTCCCAGGACGTCCGATTTGATTTCCTGGACCTGCTCGTCCAGGCCTTTCATCTGGTCACGCGAGAGTTCCTGGGCCGAGGCGAGGAATGCCGGAACGCTGCCCATGACCAGCATCAGGATGGCCGGCCCAAGCCGCCGCGCAGGTGACGACCGGGGGCGTCCCGCCGAAGCGGGGCGGAGCACAAGGTCTGTCTTCATTTGGCTGCCCTCGTTCCCACCAGGGGGGACGATCGCATCGCCGAAACGGCAGGCAGCCCGGGTATGGTGGGCTGGATCCCGGCGGTCCCGCTATCCTGGGGCTCAAGGCCCGTTAGACCGGAAACTTTGCGTCGCCACCTTTCAGTGGGTTTGCCTTTGTCTGAATCTGGCCGACACTATGACAAGCACACCGCCTGACATGTTGTGACAGAGGTCACAATCTCAAGCTCTTCCCTCCGGAGGAAAGCAGACATCATTGAACAGAAGCATCCGCACGGGCTGGCTCCGCAAAGACGGGTTCACAGGTCTCGGCCAGCGAAACCCCTGCCGAGCCATGAACCCGAAATGTGACTCACTTCACAGTGGGACAACGGCTCCATGGCGGTAAGGTTGTGGACCCCCTACCGCTCACGGACATGAGATGCACGCAACATCTTCAGCCATCGCTCAGGGACACGAGCACGTCTATCTGGACTCGGACGACCTCGAGGATGTCACACCGACCTCTGTCAATGACGAGTTGATACAGAGCAACGGCGATGCACGCCTGGAGCTGCGGATCTTCAACGGAGCCTATGCGTCGGTGAGACGACGGTCCGCCCGGGCCAGAGAGACGGATTACTGGGTCAATCTGGCTTTCCTCGACCCCGAACCCCTCAGGCGCAACGAGGGGCCCTGGGTCGGCATCGCCGGCGCTTCGGGCATCCTGGCCGGTGCGGGCCTGATCGTGGCGCGGACCGGCTTCTACGCCGATGCCGGGCCGGGACTGAAGCTTGCCGTGGCCGTTGCCCTGCTGACTGCGATCACCAGCGCGGGTATCGGTTTTCGCCGCTTCCGGAACCGACTGTACTTCGTCACTCGTCATGGCCGTGTGCCTGTCCTCAGGCTGGCCGCGAACAATCCTGGCCGTAGTCAGGTGAGACGTTTCGTCGACCGAATTGGCGCAGCGGCCCGGGCCGCCCATCAGCAGCGCGCCGCGGTGCGCAGCCATTATCTTCGGGATGAGATGAAGGAACACCGCCGGCTCCGCGAAGCCGGGGTGCTGGCCGAAAACGACTATGAAGCGGCAAAGGTCAGGGTTCTGGCGGCCCACGGATAATCGCTGAGCCGCGGCGGCGCAGTGTGTAGCTTAACGGCGCATGATTGCGGGCAGACGCCAAGCGCGATCGGCTTCCTGAGACTCCCCACGCCCGACAAACAGGTCAGCGTGCGGGCGGTAAGTCGACCAGAGGGCCTCGGTCGCCGCCGGATACGGCTACACTCTCTCGCAACGTTCGTTACGAGGGTCTGATGATGAGGTCATTGATTCAGCTTTGCGCCGTGGTGGCGGTTCTGCTCGGCGGCTATGCACCGGCGCCGGTCGACGCCCAGAACCCGGATGGGCAGAAGGCCGTACTCGTCACCGGCGCCAGCTCCGGTATTGGCCGCAAGGTCACGGAGGTGCTCGCCGAGCGCGGCCATTTCGTTTACGCAGGCGCGCGCAAGGATGCGGACCTCGCGGAACTGGACAAGATTCCGAATGTGAAATCCGTGCGCCTGGATGTCACCGAGGCGGCAGATATAAGCGCCGCGGTCGCCCTGATCGAAAAAGAAGGCCGTGGGCTCTACGGCATCGTGAACAACGCCGGCGTGGGCGTCTTCAGTCCCATGAACGAAACCCCGGAGAAAGACATCGACTTCGTTTTCGACGTCAACGTCTATGGCCCCTACCGCATCAACAAGGCGTTTACGCCCATGCTCGTGGAATCCGGCGGGCGCACGACCACCATCGGGTCGATCTCCGGCTTTATCTCCGGCCCGAACTTCGGCACCTACAGCATGAGCAAATTCGCCGTGGAGGCCTACACCGACGCTCTTGCCGAAGAGATGGCGGAATCCGGTGTCCACGTAAGCGTCGTGGAGCCGGGCAGCTACAAGTCGCGGATACGCGAGAAGGTGACGATGCACGCCCTCGGCAAGGGTTACCGCCCGGCGGAAGCCGCCTCTGAGGAAGAGGAAGAGCAGCTGGCCCAGGCGGCCGCCCGCAATGACGCCCTCAAGGAACCCGACGAGGTGGCCGATGCGGTGGTTCATGCCCTGTTCGCCGAGAACCCCAAGCGCCGCTACATGGTGACCCCGGACGTGGAGCAGGCTGAGATCACGATCCGGACAGCGCTCAGCCGGGTCGTGCAGCTCAATGCCGACCAGCCCTACGAATACAGCCGCGATGAGCTGGTGGCCCTGCTGGATTCGCTGCTGGCCGGAGAAACCGAGGACGCGGCGGAATAGGTGGGAAAACCGCCAGGGCTCGTGTGCCGACACTGCAGCAACGGAGCAGCCCCGTCACTTCGGTAGCGACAACGCCATCGGCTCCGGCGAAGTTCAGAAGGCACACCCGTGCCGGTAGACTGATTTCATGATTTCCGGAGCCGAAATCGAATGGCCGCTGGTCTGGCACAACCTCACGCATCTGCTCATCGCGTGGGTTCTGGCGATGCCGATAGCGTTCGACCGGGAGCGATCCAGCCGGGGGGCCGGGCTGCGCACATTTCCGCTGGTCGCCGTGGCCGCCTGTGGCTATACCCTGGCCGGCATTGCGGTGCTGGATACCACCGGCGCGGAGGCGCGGGTCGTGCAGGGCCTGATTACCGGCATCGGTTTTATCGGCGGCGGCGCCATCCTCAAGGGCGGCGGAACGGTTCACGGCACGGCCACCGCAGCCAGTATCTGGAACACCGGGCTGATCGGCATGGCCGTGGCGTTCGGCCGCTTCGAGATCGCCCTCCTGATTTCGCTGATCAACTTCGTCACGCTGCGGTATGTGCGCGTCTTCGAGGAAGACGCGGACGAGCACGTGCCGGACAAGTCGCGTTTTTGCGCAACGCCGAGCCGGTCAGGACGCGCGGCCACGCCCGTCCTGACTGACGGCGGGCAGCAGGCATGGGCCGAGACCGGTTCGCGAGCTTCTTGACCAGATGCCCGGGGCCAACGTTTGTCACGGGCTTGAGGCGTCGGGCATTTGGGAACCCGTAGCGGCTCTCGATTAAAAAAACTTGCGTTCGGGTTGACTAAGCTTCCCGGACCGTCGCACTTTCCGTGATATGGGGGGCCTCCGATGATTCGATTCACGGCACAGCGCCGCGGCGCCCGTCTGAAGACTGGCTCGCCGGGCCCGAACGTCTCCGACTGCCTTGATCGCATGGCCGGCGTCGCCCTCCTCGCGCTCTCCCTGTGCCCGCTCGCCGCGGCGGCGCCCGAAACAATCCCCGCGGGTTCGTTTTCACTGGAAACCAACACGGCCCAGCACGTCACCGTGCTGGCCAACGACGCGCCGCTGCAGGACGTGCTTTCGGAGCTGGCCGGACAGCTGGACATCGAGCTCAAGGGCCAGGTACCGGACGGGAGCCGGATCACCGCAGATGTCCGGGACCAGCCCTTGCCCGAGGCGTTGAAGCGAATCAGCGAGAACTACATGCTGGTCACGGACGAGTCCGACGGCCACGTGGTGAAGATCATTCTCCTGCCCAAGGGGGATGGCTCACGCTACGTGGCACCGGCACAGGCGGCGCGGCCCGCGCCGGAAGCCTACATCGAGGAGGCCGACCCGTCGGGGTTCGATCCGGATGTGGCGGCCGCCGAGTCACCGCCAGCCGAGTCCGCCCTCGGATTCGATGCCGACACCGTGCCGTCTGACCCGGACCCGACAACGGACTTTGAAGCCCAGATGAACGAGGACCTGAAGGACGAGTGAGCCCTGTTGCTCGCACACGGCGCGCCTGACATGGCTTCCCGTTGTCCCGGATCATTCAAACGAGATCTGCCCCACCGGCGTCGAAGGATTTGAGGCGCATCAACACAGTTCCGGCACGCAGCCGTGGTCCGCGCCCGAATGTATTCCGCCCGGACAGCAGAGGAGTCGAACATGTTGCAATTCCGGCGCTATTGCCTGGTATCGATCGGGCTTCTGATTTCGAGTGGATGGGTCCAGGCGCAACCGCCACCGCCCGCGCAGGTCATGCTGATCGGCACCTTTCATTTCAATGATCCCGGCCAGGACGCAGTCAAGACGAAGAGCCTGGATGTGACCGCCGCCCAATCCCAGCGATACCTCGAGGTACTCACGAACCGGATTGCGTCTGAATTCCGCCCCACGCGCATCCTGCTGGAGTATGCGGAAGCCGACGACGAATTATTGAACGGTCGGTACCGCCAGTATGTAGACGGCGACTTTGAACTCCGGGTCAACGAAATCTACCAGCTGGGCTTCCGCATCGCAGCCGACAGCGGCCTGGAGCGCATTGAGCCCTTCGACCATCGGGAAATCGAGTGGCGGGCCGAGGCCATGCTGGACTATGCGCGGGCCAATGATCCGGCTGCACTGGAGACCTATGAAGCCCGGATCGCGCAAATCACGGCATCCATGCAGGCCGACCAGGACACGCTGACCCTTCGGCAGCTCTTGAAGAAGCACAACAGTCCCGCCGACTTCGCCGCCAACAAGGCCCTCTACATCCAGACCAATGACATCGGTGCGGGTGACGGCTATTCCGGCGCGGATGCGGCGGCGAGCTGGTGGCACCGCAACTTTCGCATGTACGCCAACGTGCAGAAGGCCGCCCAACCCGGCGAGCGGGTCCTGGTGATCGCTGGCGCGGGACATGTCGCGATCCTGGCCGACCTGCTGGCGCTGGATCCCGAGCGCGCGGCAGTTGACGTCCGCCCGCTTCTGTAGAAAGGGGGACAGTTCACCTAACTCAGTTATGGGGACAGTTCACTTATTTCGAACGTTCAAACACCTCTTCCGGTAGTACGCCCATTCCCTACAAAAGGAATTTCAGCACGCATTCCTCTCACCTAACCGCCTGACGGGAAAATCTTTTTGCTTTCGCATGCTTCTGGCAATCAAATGCGAGGCAAAAACACCATCCTCAGAGTGGAACCGCAGTTGAGGAAAGTCCGACCGAGTGTCCCTTTAATAGAGTTAAGTGAACTGTCCCTCAATTTACCTGCAGCGTCTGTTGGTCACGACGTTGTCGCCATGGAACTCCATGCCCTGGTGGGTGGCTCCCGTCAGTTCGACCTCACTCTCGCCGCAGCCGATACGGAGTTCGCGCGACCGGAAGTACGTGAGCAGGTCCATGAAGCCATCCCGATTGGCGTCCATGACCCGGTAGTTCCGTGAGCGCGCATCTCCCGGGTTCAGACGGATGGAGTTGTGGTCGCACTGCAGGGCGTCGAAATCCATGCTCCCGTGAATGGCAACAGGGACAAGGCGTGTCGAGTTCGGATCGACAAGATTTCGCTCGCTCCACGGCTGGACGTCGATGGAGACCCATCCGCCATCACCAGATTCATAGATCCAGGCCAGATTGGCTCCCATCTCTCCCACGATAAAGCGCTCGCCGCTGAGGCCGGCGAACATTCCGTAGCGACACGGGTCGCAGCTGACATCCTGGGCCTGCCGCCGTACCTCAGCAACGGTGGACCAGTTCCGGCCATCGGACTCGAAGACGAACACGGTATTCCGATGCACGGCACCGGCAATCAGCGTTCTGCTCTCGAGGGCAAGGCTTCCGCCGAATTGCGCGCCGCCGCCGACGGGCGTGAACTTGGCCGCCTGTTGCCAGCCGTCGTCGCCCCGCTCGAAGACATAGGCCGCCCCCGCCTGCGAGCCGGCTTCGTTGTCCCACACCGCTCCCACGGCGATCGTGTCGCCATCGATACGAACGGGCAGTCCGAAGTTGATGCGGTCCCGTGGATCCGCACCCGCCGGTCTGATGCGATCCGCCTCGGTCCAGCCCGAGACGGATTTCTCGAAGATCGAGACGAAGTCCTCGATGGTGTCGCCGATGACGACCGTGTCATCCTGGACGGCGCAGTGTCCGAAGACCGATGACGCATCGGGCACCGTAAGAGTCGCCGCGTGCCGCCAACGGCCGCCGGCGTACTCGTAGACATAGGTGACACCTCCGCCAGAGCGCTGCAGACCGCTTACGACGATGCGGTTTCCGCTGACCCCCACGGAGGTCCCGATAAGGCCTGCGGCGGGATCGTCCGGGCGCAGCACAGCTTCGCGGATGTACTCGGCGCCGTCATAGCGGAAGACGTAGGCCGCGCGGCCCTCTGGCGCTCCGGCAACGAGCAGATCCCCGTCAACGGCCATGCTGTTGGCGAGCTGGTCTCCCGAGTCACCGGATTCGCCCAGGTCGCCCACCAGCTTTTGAAGACTGCGCCATTCGTTGCCGTCGAACTCATAGACGTAAATGGCACCACGGGAGCCCTGCCAGTCATCGCCGACAAAGGCATGGCTGCCAATGATCGCGTTTGAACGGCCGAAGCGCGTTCCGGCTCCGTCAGCAGGGGCGAGCCGGGATTCGACAAGTTCGCCGGTGAAGTCTGCCGCGGCAATGGGTGTCGCAGACACAAGACCCGCAAGAAACATGCAGCCAAGGACCGGCCATCGAGGATGTGCCGGGCGAATCGTGAAACGCATGAGCCAAGACCTCCCCCCGGTCAGACGCCGTCGTCCTTCGTGCTGAAAAAGACGCGGAGGGCGGCCGGCTCAGTGCCGGGCCAAATAAGCTGTCCTTACCCTTTCCATAGCGCAATCACGGGCGGAATGCCGTACGGAAATATGCGAATGCCGTAGCGGGACTCACCGCCCGGCAAACGGCAGCGGGGGTCCCTGGACCACTCAAACGATGCACCAAACTCGTGCGCACGGCCCAATCAGGTGCACGGATCGCGTCCGCGCGATCCTGGCAGTATCCGCCAGACAACCGCGCCGGCCCGGGTGCGCACGGCTGGGCCCATTCCGCCTGCCGTGGCCTGAAACTTGCTTGAAGCCGGTTCCCGTACCCATTGCCGCAACTGCCACGACCAAGCTTTCCGGAGACGCCCGTGCCGCAACGACTCCTTGACCATCTGGGCTGGCGCACCACGCCCGGCATTCTCGGGCGTCACCCGTCCAGCGTGCAGTCGGTGCACGCCCTGTTCGGATATTTTCTCAAGGACCGCTCCTCACCGACGCCATTTCCTGGCCGCGACGAACTGGCCAACGCCAACATGTTCGAATGGGGTCTTGCACCGCCGCTGGAGAAGGTCATCGAGGGACGAGATGAACTCGAACAGTTGCTGGCCCTGCCGGAACTCTACCGGCAAAGCGTGTCCATCGTGGAGCCCTGGCCAGACGTCGGCGTGAATCTCCGTGGGGAAACCGTTCGGGCCTCGAAGAACGTGGCCTACATCCTGCAGCAGATTGCCGACGCTGACACGATTCTTTACCCGCTCTGGCAGAGCGGCCTCTCGCATCCGGAACGGCTGGCCAACATTCTCAGCGCCGGCATGGCGACGGTCTTCGAGGGCGGAGACCCCTCGGCCTACGACGCCGCCACGTTCGATGGCACGAATGCCGGTCTCGAAGATCTTCTCGCACTGGCAGATCAACTGCTGCTGCGCCGTTCAGCCGGCAATGCCACGAACATTTTCGTGTGCCTCGGGCACCAGCTGGCGGCAGTGTCACATATCCGGCTGATCAAGCGGGCGGTAAGGCAGGTTCTCGCCACCGATCGCCTGCCCCTGGACCGGGAAAGTCACGCGCTCGGAACGCTGCAATCGTTGTGCCGCCGGATCGCCGAGGTCGGCGAAACGCTGAAGGTCATAAAGCAGGGAAGCATTGTCGCTGAAGGCTGGCATGACACGCGGTTTGCCGTTGCGCGCAACGAGGCCATGGAGATCGGGACACGACGGCTGTTGCCGTATGTCCGGAACCCGGCATCCGACCACGTCCCCGGCGTACTGCACGACACCCATGCTCTGATTGCCGACGAACTGGAGGGAGTCATTGACACGATGATTGCCCTGGAGCGGGAACTATTGATCGAAATGTTCCACGGTGACGAGGTCAACGAGGAAGCGGCCCTGTTCGCCAACTGGGCCTACAAAATGCTGCACGATGCGATAGTACCCATCCGCTATGAGATGGCAGTCAGCCCGCTGTCATGGTTGCTGTGTTTGCCGTACGCGGTTGAGATCATGTCCCAGACCCAGGTGGATGAGGCGGTGATGACGGAGGTCAGCACCAGCTGTATCTATTACAAGGATTGGGAAACGCACAACATCCGGCGGTCATTCACCTGTCAGTTCCATCCCGAGTTGATGGCGGATATCCGGGACATCGGCCGGCGCCCCGGCCCGCGGTATAGGGAGCTAAAGGAAAACGACGGTGTCCGGCTCTTCATCCGGCTGCTCTATCACGGTATGCAGGAGTGAACCTTTCCGTCGTATAGCTTCTTGCGGAGTTGCTGGATCGTTCAGAAAAGCGGGCGCACCCTGGTCTGGCCTTGCATTTCAAGACCACTTTGTCAGACGCGACGTGGTTCGCCACGTCAATGTCGTTGAGCGCGGCAAGGCCGGTTCTACTCTGCCCCCAGGGACTGCCGAACCAGGACAATCCCGTCACCGTCCTCGAGGGTGACATCACGCACCGCCTGACCATTATTCACCACCGGATCCTGCTGGCCGCGAAGACGGCGCAGTCCGTTCTCCAGATTCACGGTCTGACGGCCGTTGCCGCGGGGATTCACCAGCACCACCGCATTCTCGAAGTCCCGGCGGTAGACACCCTGCTTCCAGGCGTCAACGGGTCCCGCGGGACCGGGATTGGAGGGACCGGCGATACCGAGACCCATCCAGGAAGTGCCGTCGGCCCCGGCCCGGTCGTATTCGTCGAACCACAGGATGCTGCCCGCGGGATAGTCTTTCGCGCTGTAAACGTAATACGCGTCCTGTAGAAGACAGGTCCCGAATGTGTATCGAAACCACTGGTAGTCCTCAGGGGCGGCCTGCACCGCGGTGCCGTCCACCGACGGGCTGTGAGTCAGGCCGCCAGCCACCGTGAAGAATGTCAGATCTCGGGTACGAAAGTAGTCCATCGAAAACCGGTACCAGTCGTAGACCTGTTTCCAACCGAATTTCAGCTCGAATCCCTTGTCGGGACGCATCACGTCTTCCAGGACACCGCCGTCGATACGCTTGTAGAATCCGTTGCCCGGCGGCAGCGCACCGGTCTGATCGTCCGCGTATCGGTACCAGTCGTGGTTCGCAATGATGTAAACGTCAGGTCGAAGCGCTTCGAGACGATTCCACGCCCTGAGATATCCGTCGCGCCAGGCCTGGTTAATGACCTCCGGATCCTCGGTCCGACCACCGCTGAAGTCCATCCCCGAGACACCCCGTTTGAAGCCCTTGGCCCGAACGTTGTAGTTGCCTGCATCGAAGTGCCAGAAATCGAAATCGGGATCGTTCATCCCGTTGCGGTAGTCGTTGGAGATCTTCCATTCCGGCCAGCGATCGCCATTTGCGTCGGGTTGTGTCCAGTCGGTTACATTCGTTCGCCCATTGCCTAAATGGGATACCTCCACGATGTCGCCGAACCCGTCCCCGTTGCCGTCGCCCAGCAGTTCACCGTCTACGACTTCCACCTTTTCTCTGAGCCACCAGTCAGGCGTCGTACCGTTCGGCTGCGGCCCCTCCTCCGAAGAGAGTTTGTCTCTCAGCGCATTGTGATACGTGGAGTTTCTCTTCAGGGGTACCGTCGCGATGTTCGTGTACGCACCCACGAAGGCGGCGGGATTGAATGTCTTGATCTCACCGGCGGCGCGGCCGGCGACCCGGTAGGTCTTGCCCAGAAGGATCAGATCGAATCGCGCGACCTGACTGATATAGGCCGAGTCGGAGTAAGACCGTGGCGTCTTTCCGTTCTGGAGGTTTCCCAGTCGAGGAAATGCCTTCTTGTAGGCCCGGCGGGTATCGACGGTGGCTTTCAGGGCCAGCGGCAGGCTTCCGGCCCGCGTCCGGGAACCACCGAGAAATACCGGCACCGGGTCGAGGGGGATGTTGACCGTGCGGGCCAGAAAAAGCGACATGTCCTGCCCGGACCGATCCGCAAACCGGAAGTGGTCGAAGCCATCGGCAGTGGCAAGGGAACGGAAATCGATAAGGGTTTCCTGATCCTCAAGCCGAACGAAGTCTTTCGAGTGCTGAAACCCTTCCACAATCTCTGGCTCGGATCCGAACCCGGAAGAGGACGCGACGGATCCTATGAATCGCGCGTTCCCGTTGTTTCTTTCGGCATCGCTGGTCTTCGGACCGCCGGAAAAAACCACGTTCCACAACCCGTTTTCGAAAAATACGAATACGCCCTTCTGCTCTCCGGGTCTGAGATCGGGATTCCCGAGAAACGGATTATCGCCCTGGGCCTGAGCCAGCGCCGGGGCGGTTGCCAGCCACGCCGCGGACAGGACAATCGCCATGAGGGCGAATCGCGCACAAATCGCAGGTGCGGTGGTCATGAGATTTTCCAACGGCCGGTAATCGGCTCCAAAGGATACACCACGCGAGACGGCGTGAAGACGTTCACGGTCATACCAGTCGCATTTGTGATTGTCAGGCGATCTGCGGCTGCCCTGACCCATCCGGCCAGGTGAATCGATCTGCACAGGTCGATCCGGCATGAGCCCATGGGACATCGCCCGGCCAGAAGCGTGACGATCCTGTCTCCACGGAGCAGACACCCGTTCACAGATCAACCACGCGTGTCTGACGGCACGGCCGTGTCAATTGTCATGCTCGTTGCCGGCTTTCCAGATCTTGACGATTCTCCGGGTGTCCGCGATCGTTTGATCCGGCATTCCTTCGACCAACAGCAAGTCGGCTCTTCGGCCCTCGGCAATTCGACCACGGTCCGTCAGACCGAATGCTTCAGCGGGACTCGAAGTGGCAGCGCGTAACGCGTCGACGGGGTTCATCCCGGCTTCCACCATCAGTTCCATTTCGAGATGAATGCTGGCGCCGACTGTCGTACCGCCATTGGGTGAATCAGAGCCGGCGAGTATCGTCACTCCAGCCCCATAAAATGCCATCAGCGCATCGTATTCCACCTGATCGCCGCCTTCTCTGCGGAGGCTTCGCCATCCGCGGAGATTCTCGGATTCGTCTTCCGTCAGCATGGGACCGAAAATGGGGTCGTCGATCAGTCTGAGTCCGTCATTCCGTGCCAGGGACAGGTTTGGCGAGACAAACATGCGGTTACGCTTCAGCGCCGCAATGAGCGGATCCCCGGGAACTTCATCGACAACGACGTGGACGAGACCATCGGCACCCGCCTCGACCACGTCAGCGTAGGCGTCCACATCGCGGGAATGAACCACTGCCATCTTGCCCTGGTCGTGGGCGGCATCCACGACAGCGAACAGGGTCTCCTTGCTGAGTGTAGGAATCTCGCCATCAAACATCTTGAAGTTGTCGTAGATGATCTTGATGTAGTCCGCCCCGTCCGCTATCCGGTCGGCGACAAACGCCGAGGCGTCTTCCGGCTCGACCAGGGTGGGCACTTCGCCGAACTGAGTGCCATGAGAGCCTGGCGCAGTGACCCAAACGACGGCACTGAAAAGGTCCGCTCGGTCCGTCGCGACTCCGTCCAGATCTTCTGCCCTGATCGTGCTGACGAAATCCTTGCTCACTGAGCCCATGTCAAAAACCGTTGTCACTCCAAAGTCGAGCGAACGTTCCAGCATGTCGCGTCGGAACGTATGTGTATGAGCATCGATCAGGCCCGGGAGCAGCGTCTTGCCTCCACCGTCCACGATAATCGCGTCCGTCGCGAGATCTTGGGGCGAGTTGTCCCGGGAGATCCCGGAAATCAGCGCACATTCGATCACCACCGTTGCGCTCGGAATGACAACCTCCCCGTCGAACAGCCGCACGGAAGTAATCGCGGTGGGAGGCGAGTCGCAGGCCTCCGGATTCGAGTTTTCGGCAGCTGGGGAATTAGCCACCAGGCACAACAGGAGGCCGCAAAGGTAGAGCTTCTGTTTCATTACGTCATTTCCAAATCGCAATGCCGTGAACTATAGAGGCTCCCTGCTGATTCGGTGAGGCGGAACCGGGTGCCGTGAAACAGGTATCCCCCGGGCTCGCTGCTGAAACGCCCGATCATTCGCAGCAGGACGACCCGTGCTGTATCGGTGGGCACTTCACGTCACCAAAGGAGCAGAAAACGCAGCAGTCGCCTTTCAGCGGCCTGAGAAGCGCACCACACGCCGCGCAGTCATAGTAAAACTGGCAGGCGTTGGTCGGCATCCGTTCCCTGACCTTGTGGCCACACTCGGGGCAGGTCAGGGTCGAAAAGGGTTCAAATTCGACAGCCTTTTTCATTGGCAGGCAGCGTCACAAGCGAGCGACTGTTAATGAGCCGGATGCCGGCAGTCTACTCCGAAACGCCTTGGTGGCCGCAGCAGAAACGAAGAGCCGGGCGCTCCGCGATCGAGTGCGGAAGCGCCCGACCCATGGTCGTCAGTGCATGTTCACGCTTGTGTTCCTCACTGGCCACAACCGGACTCGAACAGCCATTCACATGCGCCCGTGTCGGGCCTGATTCAGGTGTCCCGATAAAACCATTCCAGCGTGCATGGTGCATCCTGCCTCAACCCGGGAGACGCATCGACTAAGATATGGCGGACCCAGAAAAGGAGCGCTTCCAGGCCATGGCAAGAACCCGGCTGATTCTGACATCCCTCATCGCCCTGACCGCGATCTGCGCCCACAGCACTCGCGCTGCTGACGGCCCGCCTGCCCCTCGCCTGGTTCTGCAGATCACGGTAGACGCGCTCAGGGGAGATCTGCCACGCCGTTACGACCATGTACTCGGAGAGGGCGGGTTTCGATACCTCATGGAGCAGGGTATCGACTACACCAACGCCCATTATCTGCATGCCAACACCGAGACCATCGTGGGACACGCCTCGCTGGCCACCGGGACGGTGCCGGCGGCCCACGGCATGATCGGCAACGTCTGGTATGACCGGGAAGCAGACCGTCTCGTCTACAACATCGAGGACGCCGACTACCAACTGCTCACCGTCGGGGCGGACGTGGATGACAAGACGGAGATCGATCCCACGCAGCGGGCCGCCAAGGTGGCCGGCCGGTCTCCGGCAGCGATCCTGACCTCGACGTTCAGCGACGAGCTGGCGGTGAGCAACGGCGGCAAGTCGAAAATCTTCGGCGTTTCCGTCAAGGACCGGGGCGCCGTGTCTCTCGCCGGCCATGCCGGCAAGGCGTTCTGGTTTTCCAAGGCGACCGGCGAGTTTGTTACCAGCACCTACTACTACGACCAGTATCCCGCCTGGGTCGAGGGCTGGAATGCCCGAAAGCCCGCTGCCGCCTATTCCGGCAAGTCCTGGAGCCTGCTGCACGAGGCTTCCCGCTACACGTTCGGCGACGCGGACGACCGGGACTACGAAACCGATTTTCCCGGCTTCGGGCGCACGTTTCCCCACCCCTATGGCCAGCCGGACGACAAGTATTTCACGACACGGCTGACCCTGAGCCCGGCGGGTGACGAACTCACGCTGGACTTCGCGAAGACCCTGCTGGACAACGAGCAGCTGGGCGCAGACGAGATAACGGACTACCTGGCCGTAAGCTTTTCGTCCACGGACTACGTGGGCCACATATTCGGGGTGTCCAGCCTGGAGTCCGAGGACAATATTGCCCGGCTCGATCGCACGCTGGCGGATCTGCTGGCCCACGTGGATGAACGTATCGGCCTGCAGAACGTCCTCATTGTGCTATCGGCGGATCATGGCCAGCCGGATGTACCGGGTTACCTGCACGAGCTGGGCATCAAGAACAGCCATTATTTCGACACGGATGCCCTGGACAAGGCACCGGCCATCGCCGCACTCAAGAAACAATTCGGCATCGGCGAAGAGCTCATCGAGGCCTTCTTCCAGCCCTACCTCTACCTGGACCGCGACCTGATCCGGGCCAAGGGCCTCGACCAGGCCGCGGTCGAGAACGCCGTGGCCGCGGAGCTGGAGAAATTCGAGGGCGTGGCCG
>JARFQW010000167.1 GCA_029287575.1 Gammaproteobacteria bacterium
AGGTCGAGCACCTGGTCTATGCGTCCACCAGCTCGGTCTATGGCGCCAATACCCGGATGCCGTTCTCCGTTCATCACAATGTCGATCACCCCTTGTCGTTCTATGCAGCAACCAAGAAGGCCAACGAGCTGATGTCCCACACGTACTCGGCGCTGTACGGTCTGCCGACGACGGGCTTGCGGTTCTTTACGGTCTACGGCCCCTGGGGGCGACCGGATATGGCTCTCTTCAAGTTCACGCGGGCGATTCTGGCTGGCGAGCCTATCGAGGTGTTCAACCATGGCAATCATCGCCGGGACTTCACCTATATCGACGATATTGCCGAGGGGGTCGTAAGGACCTGCGACCGGATAGCCTCGCCCGACGACGGCTGGGACGCGGACGCGCCTGATCCCGGAACCAGTTTCGCACCCTACCGCCTCTACAATATCGGTAATCAGGAGCCGGTAGAGTTGATGCGGTACATCGAGGTGCTGGAGGACTGCCTCGGCCGCAAGGCGGAGAAAGTCATGCTGCCCCTGCAGCCGGGCGACGTGCCGGATACCTGGGCCGATGTCGCGGATCTCGTGAGCGACGTCGGCTACCGCCCGTCGACACCGGTGGAGGAGGGCGTAGAACGGTTTGTGGAGTGGTATCTGGCCTACTATGGTGACGCTGGAACCGCCTGAGGGCCGCGCCGGCGACGGAGGAGAAATGCCCAAGACGAGCAATACGCTTCCGAAAGGCCTCAAGGCGTGGAAGTCCCTCAAGGAACACTATCGCGAAGACATGCGGCAGCGTCAGGTCCGGGACCTGTTTCGGCGCGACAACGACCGATATGACACCTTTTCCCTGGAAGCCTGCGGACTGCTGCTGGACTATTCCCGGAACATCGTCACCCGGAAAACCATGCGGCTGCTGGCGGGTCTGGCCCGCCAGGCCGGCGTCGAGCCCCTTCGCGAACGCATGTTCGCCGGTGAACCCATAAACGTCACCGAAGGGCGGGCGGTGCTCCATGTTGCCCTCAGGTCAGACAGGGAGGACTGGTTCCATGTCGGCCACCAGAACGTAACCGAAGACGTTCACCGGGTGCTCGATGCCATGCTGGATTTCGTGGATCGCGTTCACGGCGGCGTCTACAAGGGATATGCCAGCCCGGAGCCTTTCTCCGATGTCGTCAACATCGGTATCGGAGGCTCCGACCTCGGAATCGTCATGGCCCGGGAGGCGCTGACTCATTACCGGAATCCGGCCGTGCGCCTGCACTGCGTTTCCAACGTGGACGGCACCCAGCTGGCGGACATCCTGCGGATCGTGGACCCGCGGCGCACGCTGTTTATCGTGTGTTCGAAGACCTTTACGACCCAGGAGACGCTCACCAACGCGCGGGCCGCCCGGGCGTGGCTGGCTTCCAGGCTGGGTGAGGAGGCCGTGCCGACGCATTTCGCGGCGGTTTCCACCAATCATGAGGCCATGGACGAGTTCGGAATCAGTCCGGACAACCGATTCGGCTTCTGGGACTGGGTGGGCGGCCGCTATTCGATCTGGTCGGCCGTGGGACTGGCGGTCGCGCTGTATGTGGGCAGCGAGAACTTTCGCCGCTTCCTCGCGGGCGGCCGCGCCATGGACCGCCATTTCAGGGAGGCTCCACTGGAGAGGAACCTGCCGGCGATCATGGCGGGACTGGCCGTCTGGTACAACAATTTTTTCGGTGCCGAGACCCAGGCCGTGCTGCCCTATGACGGACGCCTCTGGCGTTTTCCGGCCTTTCTGCAGCAGCTGCATATGGAATCCAATGGCAAGCGGGTTCAACGCGATGGACATCGGCAGCGCGTCTCTACGGGAACCGTGATCTGGGGCGAGGCCGGGAACAATGCCCAGCACTCCTTCTATCAGCTGCTGCACCAGGGAAACCGGCTCATCCCGGTGGATTTCCTCGCGCCCGTCAACGGGTCGGGAACCTGGCAGTCCCAGCACAATCTCGCACTCGCCAATTGCCTTGCGCAGGCGCAGGCTCTCATGGAGGGTCAGGACGAAACAGAGGTGCGCCGCGGTCTCAAGAAAAGCGGCCTCTCCAGTGCGGAAATCGATACCCTGGCCCCCCATAAGGTACATCCAGGCAACCGGCCGTCCAGTCTCGTGCTCTTCGAGCGTCTCGATCCCGAGACCCTCGGCGCTCTCGTGGCGCTCTATGAACACAAGGTGTTTGTCGAAGGGGCGATCTGGGGCATCAATTCCTTCGACCAGTGGGGCGTTGAACTGGGTAAGCGTCTGGCCAGGGGGCTGGAGGATGCGGTTGCCGACCCGTCCGCTTATGCGGGTAAGGATCCCTCGATCCGTGGCGCCCTTGAAGCGATATCGCGCTGGCGGGACTAGCCGTCATCAGGACCACAGCTTTCGACCCGTGTAGCGCCTCTGGCCTGGCGGGGCGCGCGACGTGCTTTGTGCGGGCGTACATGGCCAGCGGGGCTGGAGCGGGCCGCTCCGGCCGCCCGGCTGCTTCATTGTGCTGAGCCGACTGGATGCCGATGTTCGGGCGGTCCTTGCAAAGGGAGCGCCTTCACTTGGCGTAAAAGTGATGGGCGTGCTGGCCGGGCTGGCCGGGAGCATTCTCATCGGCCGGACCATCGGTGCGGAAGGGCTGGGAGTCGTCATGCTTGCCGTGGCCGTTGTCCAGGTCGTGGCGATCCCGGCGAGGCTGGGTCTGGATCAGGTCACCCTGCGGTTCGTTTCGACCTTTCGCGACTCCGGCAACCGTGACGAACTCGATCAGCTCGTCGCCGGGGTGACCCTGGCCACCGCACTGGCCGCGTGCGCCGCCACATTGCTGTTGATTGTCGCCAGCGGCACCCTTGCCGACCGAGTGTTCGAGCTGCCAGCCCTGCGGGTACCACTGCTCATTCTTTCTCTCGCTATCGTGCCGCTCACCACGGGATTCGTGCTCAATCATGGACTGCGGGCAATGGGCAGGCCCGTCATGGCAGCGTTTCTTCACGAAGCCGCCGCCAGCATGGTCAGGGTGATCGTATTTGGCGTGCTGCTGATCACGGTCGGGACCTTCGATACCGTCATGGCTGCAGTCGTTTTCGCCTTCGGGCTGGCCGTTGCAGGGGTCGGAAATCTCGTGGCGCTCGGTCGGTTCGATGCGGCCCGGGCCCTCGCGGTCCGCCCGTCCGAGATGACCCGGCTTGCCCGCCGCGGGCTGCCGTTCGTCGGCATGGCTTCCATGCTGTTCCTGATCTCTGCGACCGATATACTCATGCTGGGGTGGCTGGCGGAGGCGGACGAGGTCGGCCGATACTCCGTTGCGGCGCGGGCCGCCAGCATGATCAGCTTTCTCATCGGCGCGGCCAACCTGATTATCGCGCCGAGGCTGGCCGTTCTGTATGGGCGCGGCGACCTGTACGGACTCGAGACCTACGCCCGCACCACCTCCGGCCTGCTTGCCGTGGCCGCTGCGATGCTCGCGATTCCACTGGTGGTCCTGTCCCCATGGCTGCTGAACCTCTGGGGTCCGGAGTTCATCGCCGGGTCGGACAGCCTCAGAATCCTCTGCCTCGCCAATTTTTTCAATGTGGCGACGGGCAGCGTGGCATCGATGCTCACCATGACCGGAAGAGAGCGGATTGTGCTGCGCATAACCACGATTTGCGGGCTATTGAACATCGGACTGAACTGGGCGCTGATTGTGCGTTACGGCGCCACGGGGGCGGCCATGGCGACAGC
Organism: Gammaproteobacteria bacterium; assembly: GCA_029287575.1. Lineage (GTDB taxonomy): Bacteria > Pseudomonadota > Gammaproteobacteria > Steroidobacterales > XN24 > JARFQW01. Next base: position 3,706 of record JARFQW010000167.1, read on the forward strand.
GGCGGCGCTGATCGTTTCCAATCTCCTGTATGTCGTTGCCGTGAGACGGAGCCTCGAGGTTGCGCCGCTCCCGGTCATGGCCCGGGCGCAGCGGCCGGGAAGTCTGTCCTAGATCTCGTGGCTGCAACGGGGAATCCGCCCGGAATCGCTCGTTGTCTGGAAGCTGGCGGGCCGCCCGCGGTACAGTAACCGGATAGGCCGGGTCCTGGCCGGGGGGCAAACGCCGACGTGGGCGAGTCAAACTATGTCATTGGCACCGGCTGGTGGTGCGGATCCGCGGACGGAAGCGGTGACCGGCCACTGGCCAAGGGTGACGGAATCATTCGCGGGGTGGATTTTCACCGCCTGTGGTACGCGGCCATCGACCACTATACGCGGCCGGGAAAAATCTTCATGGTGGACAGCGCGTCGCCAGTGAGCCCGCCGCTGAATCGGGAGGACGCCCGAATAGAGTACGTTCGCCTGGACCACAATGCGGGCCATTCCAGCGTGCATACCGGACGCTACGCGGGATGGACTCGTTCGGTGCTGCTCGGAATTCAATACGCGAATTTGTGTCAGGCCGACTATTTCGTCTATGTCGAGCAGGACGCCCTGGTATTCGGAGAAGAAATTGTCGAAACGGCGATCTCGGCAATGCGGCGTCCCTACATGTTCGGCCACCCCGGCAATACTCCGCAGCCGCTGCAGCAGTCGTTTTTTCTGATCCGGCGGGATGGCTATGAGCCGTTTCTGCGTCGCTATGCAGCCGTGCGATCCGCTGACAGCCGCGTGGCACCGGAGAAAAAATTTGCGCTGGCATCCTCGCCCTTGCTGGGCGTGCTTCCGGAGTTCCTTTTTTATACACGCTCGCCGACGGCGTCCCCACTGAGCCGGCTCTTCGGTCGCTACGACCTGTTGCCCTTCGGCTACGGGCGGGTTCGCCCGGTTCAGTTTGCGGACCCGCGGTTCTACTTTCAGCACGGGAGCGGCGAAGAGATTCGCCGTTATTGCGATCTCTCCGGCTTTGCGCCGCCGGGATTGCGCGCGAGCGCGGCCTGAACATTCCTCCCGATGCCGCCACCTGCCGCCGGGAGCGACTCCCGGACGCAGAGCCCCTTGCTTCTTGCGGCGCATTGCAGCGCCAGCGGCCACTTCGTATCATTCGCCGCTTGATGGCCCGGAGAAGCTGTTTTGCGGCTGCCGGACGAATCACGGCACCCAATCGCCTTGGCCGGCATTTTTCTATAATTTTCATGCGCTTGAAATACTTTTCCCCGATTGCTCTCGCATTGCTGGCGGGATCGCTGTTCCAGTCAGTTGCGCGAGCCGATCCCTGGGCCATGCCGGGGGATATGGCGCTGCGCCACGATGTCCAGGTCCTGGCGGATGCCGGGGTGGTTCGATCGCCGGTGACCGCCTGGCCGATTCCCTGGGCCACTCTGGCCGCCGATCTGGAGGACTACCCGCCTGGAGAGTCCGCGTCCGAGTCCGTGCGGGGCGCCTTCGAACGCGTCAGTCGCCGGCTTCAGACGGTCAAGCGTTCCGGCGGGATTCAGCCCAATGCTCGCCTGGCCGGCAGTTCGTCTCCGCGGAGCATTCGTACCTTCGAGAACAAGCCGAGGGACGACTGGGAGGTTCAGGCCGGTGCCTCCTGGACCGGCCAGCGCTTTGCGGCTCGAATTCAGGCGACCGGGGTTTCCGATCCCGAAGACAATAAGAATGTCCGCATGGACGGGTCCTATGCCGCCGTCGTTCTCGGCAACCATATTCTCTCGGGAGGCGTGATTGATCGGTGGTGGGGTCCGGGCTGGGACGGCAGCCTGATCTATTCGACCAATGCCCGTCCCATACCCGCCCTGTCTCTCGAGAGAAACGTGTCATCCGCTTTCGAGACCAAGTGGCTGTCCTGGATCGGGCCCTGGACCTACAGCCTGGTCTACGGCTGGCTGGACGATGACCGCGCCGTCAAAGATGCCCAGTTTCTCGGCCTGCGGGTCGCCGCCCGGCCCTTGAAAGACCTGGAGCTGGCCCTGACCCGCACGGCGCAGTGGTGCGGCGACGACCGGCCATGTGATTTTGACGCGTTCTCCGACCTGGTTCTGGGCAAGGACAATCGGGGTGACGACGGCATCAACATCGAGAACGAGCCCGGGAACCAGCTCGCCGCGGTGGATATTCGCTGGAATTCACCGCTGTTCGATGCCAACTATGCCCTTTACACCCAGTGGACCGCGGAGGACGAGGCCGACGGGTTGCCGTCACGCTGGATCGGCCTTGCGGGAGTCGAAGTCTGGGGCCGGCTCGATAGCCGCTGGCTCAGCGGCGACTGGCGCCTGCGCCTCGAGGGTGCGGACACCGCCGCAGAGTTTTACAAGAACTCGCCGCGGTTCGATTACGCCTACGAGCACTTTATCTACGAAACCGGGTACCGCTACCGAGGCCGGGCCATTGGCCATCCCATGGACAACGACGGCCAGATGATTTCCCTGGGCGGCATCCTTGTCGAGCAGGACGGTCGTTCCTGGAACACTCTGCTTCGATGGACACGGGTCAATCGGGGTGAGCGCCAGGGCAAGGATCCCCTGCATTCCGTCTCGGAAGATGAGCTGAACCTCGTGGACGCAGAGATTTCCCATCGCCGTCCCCTGCGCGCCCGCGGCTATGATCTGGGTACGATCGGCCTTGGTCTGGGCTACGGTTACCGGGAGAACGTGAAGACGGACGAAGAACACAACGATGTTCGAGGCTTCCTCGAGTGGACCTGGGACATCTGAGCAAGGAGTCGCTCCGAAAATGAGCCTTCCACAAGCACGCATCGCGGCACTGATCCTGGCGACAGGTGTCGCCCTTGCCGCCTTTCCGCAGCTGTCCGTCGCCCAGGCCCAGCTTTCGGAACAGCAGATTCAGATGTTGGAGCAGTTGCCCCCGGCTCAGCGGGAGGATCTGCTCCGCAATATGGGCATTTCACCCGAGGAGGCCAGGGAACAGGGTCTCGAGTTCCCGGAAACCGTCGCGCCGCCGGAAGAGCCCGAAGTTCCCGAAGACGAGGAAGAAGAAGTCCGGCTGGAGCCGGGGAACAGCCTGATTCTCAAGCTCCAGCTTCCCGAGGACCTGGACGACGAGGAACTCGAGGAACTCGAGGAAATGCTCGAGCTCGATCCGCGGCTCGGATCGCTCCGCGGCGCAGCCACCTACCAGCTCGATCGCCAGGGCGTCCTCGATATTCCGGGGATCACGGAGATCCGGCTTGCCGGGCTGACGGCGGAAGAGGCCGCGGAGCGGGTTGTTGCCCAGGAGCCCCTTCGCCTGTTTGTTGCGGAGGTCATTATCCTGCCCCTGGCCGCCCAGGGCCCGTCTGCTCTGGAGCCTTTCGGCTATTCGCTGTTCGAGGGTGTTCCCCTGACATTTGCTCCGGCGACTGACGTCCCTGTCCCGGCGGATTACGTGGTCGGCGTGGGCGATGAACTCAGGGTGCAGCTCTTCGGAAGCCAGAACGCCGAATACAGCCTGGTCGTGAATCGGGACGGTTCGGTGAATTTCCCTGAGATCGGGCCGATCAGCGTCGCCGGTCTCTCGCTGGACGATGTGAGGGTGCTGATCGCCGGCCAGATCGCCGAGCGCATGATTGGCGTGCGCTCGAGCATCACGCTCGGCGAACTGAGATCGATTCGGGTTTTCGTGCTCGGTGAAGTGACACGGCCCGGCTCGTTTACCGTCAGCAGTCTTTCGACGATGACCAATGCGCTGTTCGCCGGAGGCGGCGTTCTTCCAACCGGCTCGCTGCGCAATGTTCAGCTAAAGCGCCAGGGTCAGCTCGTTCAGCGGCTCGACCTTTACAGTCTTCTGCTTCGCGGTGACAGCAGTGCCGATGCCCGCCTGCAGCCCGGCGACGTCATTTTCGTTCCTCCGGCCGGCGCCACGGTGGCCGTGGATGGAGAGATCCGCAGGCCGGCCATCTACGAGATTCGTGGCAGCGCGACGGTGGAAGACCTCATCTCGATGGCCGGTGGACTTCTCCCGACAGCGTTTCCCGGGTCGGCCCGGATAGAGCGGATCGGTCCTTCGGGGCGTCGAACCGTCGAGACCCTGGATTTGCGCACCGGTGCCGGTCGCGCCCGGCCGGTGTCCAGTGGTGACGTCATCGTCGTGGATCCGGTGATTGACGAGTTCGATCAAAGCGTGCGGCTGGAGGGACAAGTGTTCCGGCCGGGTCCGTACGGTTGGTTTCCCGGCATGCGAATCTCAGATCTCCTGCCGTCTTTGTCCCGCCTAAGACAGGGTGCGGACCGAAACTATCTCCTGATCCGGAGGGAGCAGTCCCTCGGCGGCCTGCTCGAAGTCCTGTCCGCTGATCTGGAGGCCGCGTTGATCGACCGGGGCGGCCTGGATGACGTTCCGCTGATGGAGAGAGACCAGGTGACCGTTTTCGATCTGGCCGAGGGCCGGGCGGAAACGATGGAACCTCTCATGGAGGAGTTGCGGACCCAGGCGCGTCTTGGGGCTCCCAGCCAGGAGGTGACCGTTGGCGGCATGGTTCGTGCGCCCGGTGCCTATCCGCTGGAACCGGAGATGCGGATCAGCGATCTGCTCCGGGCCGGAGCCAGCTTGTCCGAGGCGGCATTTGCCCTGGATGCGGAGCTGACCCGGTACCGCGTGACGCCCGAAGGCACCCGAGACGTGGAACTGGTCGACGTCGATCTGGCAAGGGTGCTCGCTGGCGATTCCGCCGCAGACCTGTTCCTGCGGCCCTTCGACGTTCTGAACGTGAAGGAGGTCACTCTGTGGCGGCAGCAGGGAACCGTAGATATAAAGGGCGAAGTCCGCTTTCCGGGGACCTACACGATCGAACAGGGCGAAACGCTGCGCTCGGTGATCGAACGGGCGGGCGGCGTCACGGACTTTGCCTTCGCGGAGGGCAGCGTGTTTCTCCGCGAGGAACTCAAGGAGCGGGAACGCGAGCAGCTCGACCGGCTGGCCCTCCGGCTGGAGAACGATCTGGCGGCGCTGTCCCTGCAGGCGGCGCGGGCCGATACGGACGTGGCCCAGTCTCTGAGCGTCGGGCAGTCGCTGCTGTCGCAGCTGCGCCGGACACAGCCTCTGGGCCGCCTCGTGATCAATCTCGAAGACATCATCGGCGAAGGCGGCGGTGGCGTGGATGTGATTCTCAAGGATGGCGATGAGCTCGTCGTGCCCCCCGTCACCCAGGATGTGACGGTCATCGGTGAGGTGCAGTACTCCACGTCCCACCTGCACGCCCCGGCCCTGGGCAGGGACGACTATATCTCTTTAAGCGGCGGGCTGACGGCGAACGCCGACGACAAACGGATCTACGTGGTCCGGGCGAATGGTTCGGTGGTTGCCGGACGCAACGATTCCAAGTGGTTCCGACGCGCCGGCGGCACGAATATGCGACCGGGAGACACGATCGTCGTTCCCCTGGACGTGGATCGGGTGCCCCGACTGGCGCTGTGGCAGAGTTCCACCACGATCCTCTACAACCTGGCGATCGCGGCCGCGGCTATCGGATCGTTGTGACCGGGTTTCTCTTCCAGACCGGCCCGGGCGCGTGGCGCCCGCGCGGCTGCGCTGCTTGATCCCTTGTCATGCGCATGCTCGCCTATTTCCTTTATCTGGCGGTATTCCGGCATACGCCGGAAGACTACCGGCCCTACGCGCTGTTTTTTCCGTGGATCCGGAATCGCCTGGTCGGCGTGTTCGCGGATGCCTGTGGCCGCCAGGTGCGGGTCAAATCGAACGCCGAGGTGTCCCCGCACATACGGATCGGGGACCGGTCCGAGCTCGGCACACGATGTGTGATCCAGTCCGGGGTCGTGATCGGAGACGACGTCATCATGGGGCCGGACGTAAAGATCTTCAGCCGCAATCATCGCTTCGAGGACACCGGGACACCGGTTCGCGACCAGGGCAAACGACAGGACACCGTGACGATCGGCAACGACGTCTGGATTGGCGCGAACGTGGTTATTCTGCCGGGCGTGACCATTGGAGACCACGCCATCGTGGCTGCGGGCGCCATCGTCACCCGCAGCGTCGGGGAGTGGACTGTCGTCGGCGGCAACCCGGCACGGCGAATCCGGGATCGCCGGGAAAGCGACCATCCGCCGCCGGATACCCGCCTGTGAGTGCACCGGATCCAGACATTGTTTATATCCTCGGCGCGGGCCGCAGCGGAACGACGCTGCTCGATGTGGTCCTGGGTAACGGCGACGGCATGTTCAGCTGCGGCGAGATCAGGAAGTTCCTGGAACTCGACGGCCGCCCGGCCGCGATGGCCGAAGGGTCCGCCAACTGGCGGTTCTGGGACGGGGTCCGGGCAGCCGTGAATGAGTCTTTCAGCGCCGGACAGCGAGCGCGGTTGGCCGCGGCCGCCCGCCGTATGGAGTCCCATGCCTGGTTCCCGCTGCAATGGCTGGGCTTGCCGGTGGTCAGCCGTGCCGACCGCGAGCTCTACGCACGCTACGTCGAGGTGCTGCTTGGCGCTATCTCGGCTCGCAGCGGACAATCCGTGCTGATCGATTCATCCAAGTATCCGGGCCGGGTCCTGGCGCTCCTGCCTGTTCTCGGTGACAGGCTGCGAGCGGTCTACATCCGCAGGCCCAGAAAAGCCGTGGTCACGTCGTTCCGGAAGAAGGGCATCGAGCAGCCCGCCAAGAGTTGGCTTGCGGCCAACGTCTACTGGCTGGTCATGCGAATCGCGTGTGGCCTGGCCTATCGGCGCGTGCCGGCCGCGCGCCGTTCGTCCGTCAGCTACGATGGGCTGGTGGAAAAACCGGCGAGGTCTCTCGCCGACGTGGCCAGGGATCTGGATCTGGATCTTCGGCGCCCTATGGAAATTGCCAGCCGCCAGGGTGATTTTGCCGTTGGTTGGCTGTTCGAGGGCAACCGTATCCGCAAACTCGATTCGATGGCCATTCAACGCAGGCCCGCCTGATTACCGGCGGGCAGCTTCCCCAGTTACAGATGAGGAATCACGGAGCGATGAGAATCAGCATATTCGGCATGGGCTATGTCGGGGCGGTCACCGCCGGGTGTCTGGCCCGTGAGGGCCACGAAGTCTGGGGCGTGGACCCTAATCCGACAAAGGTAGACCTCATCAATTCCGGTCAGCCACCGATTGTCGAGGAAGGGGTTGCCGAACTCATCGAAGCCGCGGTTTCGGGGGGCCGTCTCCGCGCGTTCACGGATCCGGGCCCGGCTATCGAAAGCACCGAGATCTCCATGGTCTGCGTGGGGACGCCCAGCCAGTCCAACGGGAGCCTCAGCCTGGAATACGTCCGTCATGTCTGCGAACAAATCGGCGCCCATCTACGCGACAAGGATGACTATCATGTCGTTGTCTGCCGTAGCACCGTGCTGCCGGGAACCATGGAGTCTATCGTTATTCCCACCCTCGAGGCCGCGTCGGGCAAGACGGCGGGCGAGGGCTTCGGGGTGTGCAACAATCCCGAGTTCCTGCGGGAGGGGACGGCAGTCAGGGATTTCTACTCGCCTCCCAAGACGGTGATCGGTTCTTCCGACCCGCGCTCGGCCGAGATCGTCGCCGGCCTGTATGCCAGCCTCGATGCGCCGCTTGTCTCCACGGACCTGCGCACCGCGGAAATGGCCAAATACGCGGACAATGTCTGGCACGCATTGAAGGTCTGCTTTGCAAACGAGCTCGGCAACATCTGCAAGGGCAGCGGTGTGGACAGCCACGCGGTCATGGATGTGTTCTTCAAGGACGAGAAACTCAATCTCTCCAAAGCCTATCTGACCCCGGGTTTTGCTTTCGGCGGGTCGTGCCTGCCGAAGGATGTGCGCGCCCTCGTATACCGCGGGCGGGCCCTGGATCTGGAAACGCCCGTGCTCGGCGCGATCATGAGCAGCAACTGGCAGCAGATCGAACGGGCCGCGGATCTCATTATCCAGGCGGGTTCCCGGAAAGTGTCCGTACTCGGATTCAGTTTCAAGGGCGGCACCGACGACCTTCGTGAGAGTCCGATGATCGAAGTGATCGAACGGCTGATCGGCAAGGGCTACGACCTTCGGGTGTATGACGCCAACGTCAATCTGTCGAACCTGATTGGCGCGAACCGGGAGTATCTGCTCGATCACGTCCCGCATATTTCCTCTATCATGGTGCCGAGCATGAAAGAAGCCCTGGACCACGGCGATACCATCGTGATTGGCAATTACTCACCGGAATTCGAGTCCGTAGGCCAGCTCCTCTCCGCGGAACAGACCGTCGTGGATCTCGTGCGCATCGACAGTCTTCGCGACGCCGCGGGCGACTATGAGGGCATCTGCTGGTGAGCGCATCGGCTGCTGGCGAGGAGCCCATGGAGACATCCGCCCGGACCCTCTCGCCGCCGGAGCAGGAAATCGGTGTCTGGGATCTGATTGCCGCCCTCTGGCGGCGGAAATGGATCATTCTGTTGCTGTCCGTGCTGGCGGGCGCGGCAGCCTATGGTGTCTCCTACCTGATGACGCCCGAATACCGGGCCTCGGTTGTGCTCTCGCCGGCATCGGGCACCAACGAACGATCGAGGCTGGCGGGTCTCATGGGCCAGATCGGTGGTCTCGGCGGACTCGCGGGGCTGGGCCTGCCCGAGTCCGAGCGCGACGAGGAAGCGTTCGCCACCCTGAAATCCCGTTCGTTCACGGAGTCATTCATCGAGGAACACGGCCTCATGCCTGTCCTGTTCCCGGCTGCATGGGATGCCGACGCTGAGGCCTGGCTGGAGGAGCCCGGACGTATCCAGCCGTCGATCCGGGATGGGTTTGCGGTGCTGGACGGGTCCGTCAGAACGCTTGTGCGCGACCGTGAGACCGGGCTGGTTACGTTGCACATGGATTGGTCGGACCCTGCCGAGGCCGCCGACTGGGCCAATCAGATGGTCGCTGACGTCAATGATCGACTGCGTGCCCAGAAGGTGCGTGAGGCGCAAAAGAGTATCGACTACCTGGAGAGCGAACTCGAGAAAACCAACATCGCCGAAGTGCGTAACGGCATCTATCGCCTGGTGGAGGGGCATATTCAGAACATTGCCCTGGCAAACGCCAGAGAGCAGTTTGCCTTCAGGATCATCGATCCCGCGGTGCCGGCCGATCCGGAGGACTTCCGCAAGCCCAACCGGGCGCTGATGGCCGCCGCCGGCCTGGTCGCGGGCGGCCTGCTGGGTATCCTGCTGTCCCTGGCCCTGGAGTTCGGGCCCCGTCTCCATGGCCGCCGGTAGCCCGGCGGAGAGCGGCTCACCCGTTGATCCCGCGTCGGCGAGCCCGAACCCGAACCCGCTCTCCGGCCAGCGGGTACTCATCGTGGTCGAGAACCTTCCCGTGCCGTTCGACCGTCGGGTCTGGCAGGAGGCAAACGCTCTGCGCGGTCAGGGCATGGACGTCTCGGTCATCTCGCCGAAGGGTCAGGGGGCGGAGCAGTCCTTCGAGATCATCAACGGTATCCATGTGTTTCGGCATCCCCAACCGCCCGAGGCCCGTGGCGTCATGGGATTCTTCCTGGAATATCCGCTGGCGCTGTTCTGGGAGTTTCTGCTGGCCTGGCGGGTGTTTTTCCGGCGCGGATTCGACGTCATCCACATCTGCAATCCGCCGGACCTGCTGTTTCTGGTGGCCGCCCCGTTCAGGCTGCTCGGCAAACGGGTGATATTCGATCATCACGACATCAATCCGGAGCTGTTCGAGGCCAAGTACCATCGCCGGGGGATCTTCCATCGGCTGCTCTGCCTCGTCGAATGGCTGACTTTCCGCACCTGCCACGTGTCGATTGCCACCAATGAATCCTACCGTGAAGTGGCGGTGTCCCGCGGGCGGATGAAGCCGGAGAATGTGTACGTTGTGCGCAGCGGCCCGTCGCTGGAGCGGCTGCGTCTGATGCCGGAGGACCCCGCCTTCAGGAAAGGTCGTCAGATCCTCATCGGCTATGTCGGGGTCATCGGTCAGCAGGAAGGCATCGACCACCTCCTGGAAGCCTTGCGAATTCTGATCGACAAACTGGGTTTCGCGGATTTTCAGTGCACGATCTGCGGCGGCGGTCCGGAACTCGAGGCCATGCAGACGAAGTGCACCGAGCTGGGCCTGGACGAACACGTCGAGTTCACCGGCCGCATCCCGGAAGACGAGCTGCTCGGGATTCTCAACACGGCGGATATCTGCGTGAATCCCGATGTGTGGAACGTGATGAATGACCGCTCCACCATGAACAAGGTCATGGAATACATGGCGCTGGGCAAACCGATCGTGCAATACGATTTGCGCGAAGGCCGGGTTTCGGCCCAGGAGGCGTCACTGTATGCGAAACCCAATGACCGCGCGGATTTCGCCGCGCGGATCCTCGAGCTGGTGAAGGATCCGGAGCTTCGCGAGCGGATGGGCAAGTTCGGACGCAAGCGGGTAGAGCAGGACCTGAACTGGACGGTCGAGGAGCCCAAGTTCCTGGCCGTGTACCGGCGGGTCCTGGGCCTCGAACCCCGGTAGCGGGACAGTCTAGCCGCCGACGGTGTCATGAGTATCTCTTTTTCAGCTACAGCGTATCCCCGGGACACCGCCCCGGGCGGCGTCCTGAGCTCCCGCGCCCTGGCATTCTTGCTGTACGGGTTCGTCGTCGTCGCCAACGTGTCCGATGTGGTGACCTCCCTGCAGGTCATTCGGGGAGGCGGCATCACCGCGGGCCAGGTGCTCAAGAGCGCCGTCTTTGCGTTTCTGTTCGTGGCGAATCTCGATCGGGTCTCTCAGCGCGGCGGGCTCGTATTCTGCTACCTGCTGTTCGCCTATTTCATGGTCGTGGAGCTCGTGGCGGTAGCCGGCCATCACGAGGCCCGGTTCCTGGTGGACGGCTTCGTGTTCGCTTCCAAGGCCCTGCTGCCGTTCATGGCTTACTACTGGCTTGAAACGCAGGTGGACGAGGGCCGGCTGAGCTTCGGGACACTCGAACGGCTGCTCCTGCTGTATGTCGCCCTGTTCTGTCTGAATATTCTCGTGCCGGTTGCTCTGGGCGTGTCCCTGCTGAACTACGGTACGAGCGGCTATACGGGGTTCTACAACGCCGGCAACGAGCTGGGCGCGTTCATCGCCTTCATGGTGCCGGTCACACTGTACTTCTCGTTTCGCGGCAATCATCGCTTCATCGCGGCGCTGCTCGCCGCGGCGCTCGTAGTGTGCGGGATACTGACCGGTGCCAAGACGCCACTTCTCGCCTCGGCGCTTTCGCTTGTGCTGGTGCCGCTGATCATGTGGCGTCATTTTGTCGCGGGCGCCGTGATCGGCGGCGTCGTGCTGGCCGGTCCGGTACTGTACGTGCTCACTCACCTGAGCGATCTGGCCCGGCTCCTTCCCGAGAGCATATTCGGGCGCCTGATCACGGCCGTTACCGAACGCTACAGCCTGATCGAGATTCTGCTCGGCGTTCGGATCGAGTACTTCCGCCTCTATATGGACCAGCTCCAGGCGAGCGGACTGGTCCAGGGGCTGTTCGGCCGCGGCTTTGTCGCCGCCGCCGATTTCATGTTGCCGGTGACCGGCGCCTACAAGGCCGCCGAGATGGAAGCGGTCGATCTGGTGGCCCGGTACGGATTCGTCGGGCTGACCCTGGTCGTCATCCTTGTTCTCGGGGTATTCATCCTTCACGCCGCCAGGGATGCCTACTCTCGTGTGCTGACCTACGCGACCCTCATTCTCGTTCTGGTGTCGTTACTGGCCGGGCATGTCCTGGGCAACGCCTTCTGCGGTTTCGTCTTGGGCATGGCCTACGCCGCGCGGGTGTGCCCGACGCGCGCATGAAACGGATCCTGATCGTTTCAAACATGTACCCGTCGGCTGAAAAGCCGTATTCGGGCGTGTTCGTCAAGAATCAGTACGAATGCCTCAAGACCCTGGCGGAGGGACGGGCGCAGGTCGACCTGTTCGCCATGCCCAGGAAGTTCACCGGCCCGGTCGGCACGATCGCCAAGTACGTCGCCGCAGTGTTGCGGTTCCTGCCGCGGTTTTTTGCCCGCTATGACGTGATCCATGTCCACTATTTCGTGCCGCTGTTTTTTGTCGCCTGGGTTTATGGGCTGCTGCGACCCCGGACGCGCATTGTCGTGACATTTCACGGGACCGATGCGTCCGTCAAGCTCAGGAAGCCACTAATGCGCGGGCTGGCTCGCCGCGCGATCCGGCGGGCGGACGTTGTCATAGCGGTCGGCGAAGATCTGGCCGACAACCTCGAGCAGAATCTCGGCCGTGGCGCCGACTTCGTGCTCCCCGCTGGCGTCGACCGTTCGATGTTCTATCGCGAGCCCGGGGCGGCGAAGCGCTGGGACTTCGTGTTTGTCGGATCGTTTCTGGAACGCAAGGGCCTGCTGGAGTTTCTGGCCGTGGCTGAAGGGTTCGGCAACGATCGACGCTTCTGCGCCGTGGGGTCCGGGCCGCTGGAGAGCGTCATTGCCGCCCATCGGGAGCCGGAGGTCGAGGTGCAGGCCAACCTCACCCAGGACGAGATTCGCGGGGTGATGAACCAGAGCCGGTTCTTGCTGTTCCCGTCTCACCAGGAGGCCTACGGTCTGGTGGTGACCGAGGCCATGTATTGCGGCACGCCGCCTATCGTCTCCCCGATCGAGAGTCTGGCTGGCAGAGTGGACCACGGGCGCAACGGCTTTGTATCCGCCGGGATGGCCGCAGATGACTTTGTGGCGGCCGCGCGGGTTGCCGACGGTCTTTCGGAGCGAGAGTATGCTGCGATGTCTGCCGCGGCGGAGGCCTCCGGCGCAGAGGCTGCCCTCGAATCTGTCTGCCGCCGCCTCCTGGCGATCTACGGGGTGAGCGACTAGCCTTGTCGTGCGTTTTGGGAGAGTGCCTTATGCGTCACGCTGTCGTTCCCCGGCTGACATGGCTGGCCGCAGTATGCGTTTTTGCCGCTGCCGTTCCGGCGGGAGCGGGTGCCGTCAAGCCAGAGGCCCACGGAGCCAAAGGCGATGGCCGGACCGATGATTCGGGCGCGTTGTCTGCGGCGATTGCCGCCGCGGAGCCCAACGATCATCTGAACCTCCGGAACGGGGCGATCTATTACCTCAAGGGCCCCCTGATTGTCGATAAGCCTCTGATGATAAAAGGCAAGGCGACGCTGAAGGTCGACGGCGGCTTTGTCCAGCCCGATAACGCTCCCCGCAAGTCCAGCGTCCTCGAAATCCAGGCCGGCGCGGCCGGAACCCGGCTCGACGGATTCACCGTGGATTTCAGCGAAACCGGCCGCAGCGGGGTGGATATCTGGGCGCCCGGTGTGGCGGTGTCAGGCCTGACCTTCGTCAACTATTTCAAGCAGCCCAAGTCTGACGGCAAGCGCTTTGACAGCTCCGAGTCCGGTTTGCGGATCATGGCCTCGGGGGCCCGGGTCAGTAAGGTGCATTGTGAGAACATGCGCACGGCAACCGCGGACGCAGTCCCCCGCTGCGTCACGGTCCAGGGCGGCGCGTCCGATGTCGAGCTTCGGGATCTCAGCGGCAAGCAGATCAACGGCGGCGTGGTCCTCGGAAAATCAAGCAATGTGCGGATTCTGGGATACCGGTTCGACGGTCTGTCGGACAACGGCATTTATATTCTGGGGAATGCCCGGGACGTGGTCGCCGAGGACGGCTGGCTGCGGAACACGGAGGAACCGATCGTCTTCAAGGGCGCCAATACCCGTGTCAGCCGCCTGGAAGTCGAGAACCAGTCACGGGGTTTCGGCATCGAGCAGGCCAACGGGGTGATCCTGGAGGATGTGAAGGTCACCTATGGCCCCGGGTTCAAGGCATCGCCGGCGTTCCTGCGCACGCGAAAGGTCAACAAGTCCAGCAGCGATATCCTGCTGAGGAATATTGATGCAGATCTCTGGCTCGGCGACAGTGTGCTTTCCGTGGCCTATGGGGTAGTCGACGGCCTCCGGCTCGAAAACTGCACGTTCCGGCTAAAACGGGTCCCTGGCGGCAAGGGGGCCCGCTATCTGGTCAGGCACAAGGCCGGTTCGCCGCCCCGGTACGTCAATACCCGGTTCGACCTCGTGGATTTCCAGGGGTCACTGGACGGCCGGCTGATTATTCAGTCCCAGGGCAAAGCGGGCGGAAAGGGCGTGCGCATCAACCAGCAGGGCAAATCCCTGAAGCCCTCCGGGACTGTCAGGTAGGCGACAGGGACGTGCTCGGCTCATCGTCGGACATAACAAAGCGCTGAGAAATTTTCTGGAAGTCTATGGGCATAAGACATAAACTTTGCGTCCCGCACTGCACAAAAGCCGTCAGCCGGTCGGAAGAGACATTCCCGTGAGCCGCCCCCAGAGTCATACTCGCAGCCAGCTCGGCGCATCGATTCCCTCGCTGCCCCGGGATTCCCATCATCTTGATTATCCTTTCTTTTCCGGGCTGCTCTACAACATCGTAGACCTCGCGGCGGTCGCCACGGCGGGCGTCATGGCCTATCAGGCGACGGCCCAGACGGCGCTGGGAACGCCGGGCAAGCTCGCTATTCTCCTGGGGCTGTTCATGACCCGGGTGAGCTTTGCCAACTGGGGCCTGTACGATTCCTGGCGCGGCCGCTCCCTGGTCGAGCAGACCGGCAGGCTGGCGGCGGGCTGGATCAGCGTCTTCATCGCAATGATCATCCTGGGCTACGTGTTCGACCTCGCCCAGCTGTTTCGCCGGGACTGGATTCTGACCTGGTTCATGCTGGGCGGACTGTTTCTCATCGCCGCACGATCGGCGGCTACCCTCAGCCTCAGGCTATTGCGGCAAAGGGGCTGGAACCACAAGCGCATCGCGGTCGTCGGGACCGGAGACTGGGCGCGCACGGTTATCCGCCGCCTCAACAACGCGGTCTGGCTGGGTCTGGATGTCGTGGCGATCGTGGACCACGAGGGTGATCGGTCCGCCGGCAAGTCTCTGGACGGCACACCGATTGTCGGCGGTCTCGAGCGTTTGCCCGGCTTGTTGAGCAAGGGTCAGGTCGACGAGGTCTGGCTCTGCGTGCCGGCAGACGGAGGCGGCCGCGTCGAGGAGATCGAGCGGGTGCAGCATTTGCTACGGCACAGCACTGTGACCCAGCGCTTCGTTCCTCACTTTGCCGAGATGCGCCTCATGAACCGGCCGATGACACAAATCATGGGTCTGCCGGTGGTCAATCTGAGCGTTTCGCCGATGCGGGTCAGCGTGAACCGAATGGTAAAGGCCGTGGAGGATCGCCTGATCGCGGCGCTCGTTCTGCTGGTGACGAGCCCGCTCATGATTCTGATTGCCATCGGTGTAAAGCTGTCGTCGCGGGGGCCCGTGCTGTTCAAGCAACTCCGGCACGGCTGGGACGGGAAACCGATCAAGATATACAAGTTCCGGACCATGCGTCTTCACGAGGGGGATCGGGATGTACGTCAGGCGACACCGGGTGACAGCCGGGTGACGTGGATCGGCGCTCTGCTGCGCCGGACCAGCCTCGACGAGCTGCCCCAATTCTTCAACGTGCTCCAGGGCCGGATGTCGATTGTGGGACCACGGCCTCACGCCATCGAGCACAATCACTTCTACATGGACCAGATCGACTCCTACATGCAGCGGCACAAGGTCAAGCCGGGCATAACCGGTTGGGCCCAGGTGAACGGATACCGGGGGCAGACCGATACGCTGGAGAAGATGGAACGCCGCGTGGAACATGATCTCTTTTATATCGAGAACTGGTCACTGTGGCTTGACGCCAAGATCATCGTCCTCACGATCGTGAGGGGCTTTGTCCATCCCAACGCCTATTAGGGGCCGTTGGAACGTGATTCCATGCTAGCGGGCGTGCTGGATCCCGAAGTCTTCGCGGATCGATATGCCGAGGCACTCCTGGGCCGCTCGCTTCACGAGTTCCCGTTTCCTGAGAGCGACTGGCAGCAGCGACGGGTACTGATTACCGGGGCGGGCACTGTCGGTCGCGGTATAGCCACGCGGCTGATGGCTGTGCCGGGCCTCCAGCTGGCGGTACTCGACCACGCGGAGCAGCCCCTGTTCCGGACCCGAATGGCGACCGGCGGCCGCGGGGCCGCCGGGTCCGGGATCCGGTGGGTTCTCGGGTCGGTGAGGGAGCGATCCCTGGTGCACCGTATCGTCGAGGAGTTTCAGCCTGATACGGTTTTTCATACCGCTGCGATAAAACACGTGGCCATCGCGGAAGCCAACCCGGTGGAGACGGTGCGGACGAACGTCCTTGGCACCGAGGTGGTCCTGTCGGCGGCCCTGTCGGCGGGGGTAGAGCGGTTTGTCCTGGTCTCTACGGACAAGGCCGTGGAACCGGTCAGCCTGATGGGCGCCAGCAAACGCCTGGCGGAACGTCTGGTCTGCGCCGCGGATCATCCGGCGGGTTCGGCTACCGCCTGTATGGTGGTCCGATCAGGCAATGTCCTGGGCTCCACGGGGTCCGTGCTGGCAGCGTTCCTCCATCAGGTTGCGCGCGGCGGCGCACTGCCGGTCCGATCCGGGACGGCGGAACGCCTCTTTCTGACGCCTTCGGAAACGAGCGGTCTGATCCTGGCCGCCACGGCGGCGGGCCGGGCCGGAGATATTTGCGTGCCCATGGTGAGTACGGCCGTGAGACTCGCCGACCTGACGGAACGGTTTCTCCGGGTCCTGAATCTGGACCCGGAGTACCCGCTGGCCGTATCGCAACTGCTTCCAGGGGAACGTGCCTCTGAGAAACTCTGGTCGGGGACGGCCCCGGAAGCCTCGGGGGCCCCCGGCATCAGTGTGGTCTCGGGTTCCGGTACGCCCTGGGATGACCTGGAGCGCCCGTTGTCGGAGCTCGGTATCGCGGCGCATGAGCTGAACGTGAACGGTGTCATTGAGATCCTCAGGCAACTCGTGGTTGAGTACGCATTAACGGATGAACAAGTGCCCGAGGAGAGGGAGCACCAGTGAAAATTACGATATTCGGGACGGGCTACGTCGGTCTCGTGACGGGCGCTTGTCTGGCTGATGCCGGCAATCATGTGATCTGTGTGGATATCGATCAGAAAAAGATCGACATGCTCAATCGCTCGGAGATGCCGATTTACGAGCCGGGGCTGGAAGAACTTGTGATCCGTAACCGGGAAGCCGGCCGGCTGGAATTCACTACGGATCTCAAGCAGGGCGTCGATCATGGCCTGTTTCAGTTCGTGGCGGTGGGGACGCCGCCGGACGAGGACGGATCAGCGGACCTGCAGCATGTTCTCTCGGTTGCGCGGACCATTGGTCAGAACATGTCGGAGTACCGGATCGTGGTCGACAAGAGCACGGTGCCGGTGGGAACCGCCGACAAGGTCCGGACAGCGATCGAGGAAGTCCTCGCCGCGCGTGGCGTCAGCCTGGACTTCGACGTGGTCTCCAACCCGGAATTTCTCAAGGAAGGGGCGGCGATCGAGGATTTCACCAAGCCGGACCGGATCGTGGTCGGGACCGACAATGCGCGGACAACGGAACTGCTGAAGCTGCTCTACGAGCCCTTCAACCGGAAACGCGACCGGCTGATCTCGATGGACATTCGGTCTGCGGAACTGACCAAGTACGCCGCCAACGCCATGCTGGCCACGAAGATCAGTTTCATGAACGAGTTGTCCAACCTGGCCGAACAGGTCGGGGCCGATATCGAGAACGTTCGTATCGGCATCGGATCGGACCCGCGCATTGGCTACCACTTCATCTATCCAGGCTGCGGCTACGGCGGCTCCTGTTTCCCGAAAGATGTTCGGGCCCTTGCGCACACTGCCGAGGAACACGGCGTACAGCCCACCCTCATCCGTGCCGTGGAAGCGGTCAACGACGCCCAGAAGACGGTGCTGTTCACGAAGATCAAGGCGCGTTACGGTGACCAGCTCGCGGGCAAGACCGTGGCGGTATGGGGCCTGGCATTCAAGCCGAATACGGACGACATGCGCGAGGCTTCCAGCCGTGTCCTCATGGAGGCACTCTGGAGCGCGGGTGCGTCGGTACGGGCTTACGATCCCGAAGCCGGCGATGAAACCCGGCGTATCTTCGGAGACCGGGACGATCTCGTGATATGCGCAAGTCAGGACGAGGCGCTCGAGGGCGCCGACTGCCTGGCGATCCTGACCGAGTGGCGGGAGTTCCGGAGTCCCGATTTCGATCACATCAAGGAGCAGCTGTCAGAGCCCGTGATCTTCGACGGCCGCAATTTGTACGACCCCGGCCATCTGGACTCCCTCGGCTTCGAGTACTACGCGATTGGCCGCGGACGGCGCGTGGCCGCGACCGCGCCGGACAGCGTGTAAGGAGAGCAGGACTATGGCCCCACGTCTAGGCCGATACCGGGTGCTGGTCACCGGCGGCGCCGGTTTTCTTGGTTCTCACCTGTGTGAGCGCTTACTGGATCAGGGGCACGACGTCCTGTGTCTGGACAACTTCTTCACCGGCAGCAAAGACAATATTTCACACCTGCTCGACAACCCTCGTTTCGAGCTCATGCGGCACGACGTGACCTTTCCCCTCTACGTGGAGGTGGACCGGATCTTCAACATGGCGTGCCCGGCTTCGCCTGTCCACTATCAGTACGATCCGGTGCAGACGACGAAGACGAGTGTCCACGGGGCCATCAATATGCTTGGCCTGGCGAAGCGTGTTCGGGCCCGGATTTTCCAGGCGTCAACGAGCGAGGTCTACGGGGACCCGGCCGTGCATCCGCAGACCGAAGACTACTGGGGTCATGTCAATCCCATCGGCTTCCGCTCCTGCTATGACGAGGGCAAGCGCTGCGCGGAGACCCTGTTTTTCGACTACCGCCGTCAGCACGAGCTCAGTATCAAGGTCGGCCGGATATTCAACACCTACGGGCCGCGTATGCATCCCAATGACGGCCGCGTGGTGTCGAACTTCGTCGTTCAGGCTTTGAAGGGCGAAGACATCACCATCTACGGGGATGGCCAGCAGACTCGCTCGTTCTGTTATGTGGACGATCTTGTCGAGGCGATCCTGCGTCTGATGGATACGCCCGATGACGTCACCGGTCCCGTCAATATCGGCAATCCGGTGGAATTCACGATTCGTGAACTCGCCG
Source organism: Gammaproteobacteria bacterium (assembly GCA_029287575.1). Lineage (GTDB taxonomy): Bacteria > Pseudomonadota > Gammaproteobacteria > Steroidobacterales > XN24 > JARFQW01. The sequence continues at coordinate 22,732 of JARFQW010000167.1, forward strand.
AGGCCGTGATCGAGCTTACGGGGTCCGGATCCAGGCTCGTCAAGAAACCGATGCCGCCGGACGATCCGAAACAGCGTCAGCCAGATATTTCCCTGGCGAAGGACCTGCTGGGCTGGCAGCCGGAGGTTCAGCTCAAGGATGGCCTGGCGAAGACGATCGGCTATTTTGACGAGCTCCTGAAGTCTGCCGGAGCGTCCCCGTGATCGTTCCGGTAATCCTGTCCGGAGGATCCGGTACACGACTGTGGCCCTTGTCGCGCGAGCTTTTTCCCAAGCAGCTGCTGCCGCTTGTGGGCGACCGGACCATGCTTCAGGAAACGGTTGGCCGTCTGGACGGGCTGGAAGAGCTGGCGCCGCCGCTGGTTATCTGTAACGACGAGCACCGGTTCCTGGTAGCGGAGCAGCTCAGGGAAATCGACGTCGATCCGCTCGCCATCATTCTCGAGCCGGTGGGCCGGAATACGGCGCCCGCGGTGGCCGTGGCCGCCGCCAAGGCCGCCGAGCTGCTGGATACGGATACCGATCCGGTGCTTCTGGTACTTCCCGCCGACCACGTAATTCGTGATATCGACGGTTTCCACGCCGCCGTCGCCAAGGCGTGCGCTCTGGCCGGGGAGGGCCGTCTCGTTACGTTCGGCGTACTGCCCACGGCCCCGGAAACCGGCTATGGCTACATCCGCGCCGACGAACTCACGGACGGTCACGCGCCGGTCCGGGAGTTCGTGGAAAAGCCGGACTCGGAAACGGCGCGGGGCTACCTGGAAGCCGGTGACTACTACTGGAACAGCGGCATGTTCATGTTCCTGGCCGACCGGTACGTAGCGGAGCTGCGGGAGCACCGGCCGGACATCGTCAGCGCCTGTGTCAGGTCTGTTTCCGAGGCCCGGGAGGACCTGGACTTCATCCGCCTCGATCGGGCCGCGTTCGAGGCGTGCCCGTCGGATTCCATCGACTACGCTGTCATGGAGCACACCACGGCGGGGGAGGTCGTTCCCATCGACGTCGGCTGGAGCGACGTGGGGTCCTGGTCCGCGCTGCATGGCGCCAAAGACGCGGACGAGGAAGGAAATGTGATTGTCGGCGATGTCCTGGTTGACGACACTCATGACTGCTATCTCTACGCAGGCAGCCGTCTGGTGGCCACTGTCGGTCTGGAAGACGCGGTTGTGGTCGAAACCGCGGATGCGGTTCTCGTTGCTCCCCGCAGCCGCGTGCAGGACGTAAAGACACTCGTGGGCAAGCTCAAGGAGAGCGGACGCGAGGAACGTCTGTTGCACCGCCAGGTGGTTCGCCCGTGGGGCAGCTATGACAGCGTGGATGAAGGCGACCGCTTCCAGGTGAAGCGCATCGTGGTCAATCCGGGCGCCCAGCTGTCGTTGCAGATGCACCATCACCGCGCGGAACACTGGATTGTTGTCCAGGGCACGGCCCGGGTGACGCGCGGGGACGAGACCTTTCTGCTGGGTGAGAACGAGTCCACCTATATCCCGGTGGGCACGACCCATCGCCTGGAGAATCCCGGCAAGCTGCCGCTGCATCTGATCGAGGTTCAGTCCGGCGCGTACCTCGGCGAGGACGACATCGTGCGTTTCGAGGATACCTACGGGCGCACCGGCGACGCCTGATCATCGTCTGCCCATCGGGACTGATGCCAGCGCCACGCGCTGGCCAGAATGGTATCCAGGTCCGAGCAGTGCGGGGCCCAGTCCAGAATCTCTCCCGCACGGGTGGCGTCGGCCACGAGCATGGCCGGGTCACCGGGCCGCCGCGGCCCCGTAACAACGGGAATCCTGCGGCCGGTTATCGCGGCCGCCCGGTCGATGACCTCGCGCACGGATGCGCCGCGGCCGGTTCCCAGGTTGAAGACGTCAGTGGGGTGACCCTGCATCAACGCGGCCAGCGCAGTGACATGGGCTGCGGCAAGATCGGTGACGTGAATATAGTCGCGGATGCAGCTGCCGTCGGGTGTGTCGTAGTCCGTGCCATACACCTGAACCGAGGGCCGGCGGCCAGCCGCTGCCTCGAGAATGATCGGAATCAGGTGCGTCTCGGGGTCGTGATCCTCGCCGATCTCGGCATCCGCGTCCGCGCCCGCCGCATTGAAGTAGCGTAGCGAAATCGAGCGCAGGCCGTAGGCGCTGGAGTAGTCTGCGAGAATCTGCTCCATCATCAGCTTCGACCGCCCGTAGGGGTTGATCGGCACCTGGGGATGGGATTCCGCAATCCGGTCGGTCTGCGGGTGCCCGTAGCTTGCGCAGGTGCTGGAGAAAACCAGCTGGCCGGCTCCGCTTTCCCGCATCGCCGCTAGGAGGTTCAGGGTGCCGGCCACGTTGTTCTGATAGTACTTGGCCGGGTCCTCCACGGATTCTCCGACATATGCATAAGCCGCGAAATGCATCACCGCGTCCGGCCGGTAGCGGGAAAAAACCTCTGCAAGTCGCTGCGGATCCGCCAGGTCGCCCACTTCCAGCGGTCCCCAGCGGACGGACGAGGCATGACCGTAGACCAGATTGTCCAGCACCACGGGCCGAAATCCTGCCCCGGCCAGCGCCTTGCAAGCGTGGCTGCCGATATATCCTGCCCCGCCGGTTACGAGTATCGTTTTCATGGCCTGGTGACGCGGTAAGAGCGTGTGCCCGGTTGCGAATCAGGGGCGCTATACTGCCAGCGCCCGGGCCGTATCTCCACGGCCTGGTTCACTCTTGGCAAAGGAGGGGCGGCTGCGCATGAGTCTTGCTTGCTTCAAGGCCTACGATGTCCGAGGGCGAGTTCCCGAGGAACTGGATGAGAGCCTGGCCCGGCGCATTGGCCGCGCCTTCGTGGACGTTACCGGCGCGCGCGAGGTTGTGGTCGGAAGGGACATTCGGCTCTCGAGCCCGAGCCTCGCCACGGCTGTCATTGCCGGAATCAATGAAAGCGGGGCGGATGTGCTGGATATCGGTGTCTGCGGCACCGAGGAGGTCTATTTCGGCACCGCCCACAGTGGCGCCGGCGGCGGCATCATGATCACGGCCAGCCATAATCCGCCTGATTACAACGGAATGAAGTTCGTTGGCGAGGGCGCCCGGCCCATCAGCGGCGATTCCGGTCTGGGGGAAATCCGCGATCGGGCGGCGGTCGGTATCTTCGGACCCGTCGCCGGTCGCGGCGCAGTCCGGGAGACCGACATGACCGCGGCGTACACGGACCACCTGCTGGGTTACATCGAGGCCACCGATCTGACACCCCTGACCGTGGTGACCAACCCGGGTAACGGCGGCGCCGGCCGGATCGTGGATCTCCTGGAATCCCGCCTGCCGTTGAGGTTTGTCAAGGTGCATCACGAAGCAGACGGTCATTTTCCCAACGGCGTGCCCAATCCGCTGTTGCCCGAGAACAGGGGCCCGACGAGTGAGGCCGTAGTTGCCCACGGCGCCGATTTCGGCGTGGCCTGGGACGGCGACTTCGATCGTTGCTTTCTGTTCGACGAGAAGGGCCAGTTCATTGAGGGGTATTACATCGTCGGTCTGCTGGCCACGGCCATCCTGCAACAGAATCCGGGCGCACGGATCATTCACGACCCCCGACTGACCTGGAATACCATCGACATGGTGGAGGCCGCAGGCGGTGTGCCCGTCCAGAGCAAGACCGGACACGCCTTCATCAAGGAGCGCATGCGCTCCGAGGACGCGGTTTACGGTGGTGAAATGAGCGCCCACCATTATTTCAGGGATTTTGCCTACTGCGACTCGGGAATGATCCCGTGGCTCATGGTGGCCGACTTGATCAGCCGCAGCGGCAAACCCCTTTCGGAACTCGTATCGGCCCGCATGAAGGCCTTTCCGGCCAGCGGCGAGATCAATCGCCGGCTCGCCGATCCCGCGGCCGCGATAGCCGATGTCACCCGTCGGTACGGGGAGTCCGCGATCCGGGTTGACCGGACGGATGGTGTCAGTCTTGAATTTCCGGATTGGCGCTTTAATCTCCGTTCGTCCAACACCGAGCCGGTGGTCCGTCTGAACGTCGAGGCGAGGGGAGACCAGGAACTCATGGGCGAAAAAACCCGCGAGTTGCTCGCGATTCTGGATAGCGGGGCCTGAGGACTGAACATAAGGCCGCGTTCATGCTCCGTCTGTTCGCCTGTGGTAGAACAAAAGCGCGGTGCGTCCGCGTTCCCCCCCTGTATTGACTGCGCCACCGGCAGCGGCGGCAAAGGGATGTGAGCGAGGATGATGGACCACCCCGACGGACATAAATATCAGCCTGCCGATCTCCGCCCGGAGTGGCTTGCAGGGGCGGAGCGTCGCGGCGCCCGAAGGCCGCCGTGGTCTGCCATATGGCTAGCGCTTTTTTTGTGCTGCCTGGGGTCAACAGCGTTTGCGGCGCGGCTGGATCCGCTGTACTCCGTTGAAGCAGCGGGCTGGCCGGACAATGCCAGCCGGTCGCCACAGATCAGCAATGACGGTACCTGCGCGGCCTACATCAGTTCGGCGAGCAATCTTGTGTCCGGCGAGCCCGGCCAGGGCGGGAACCTGTACCTGTTCCGCCGGACGGACGGTACGACCATTCAGCTGAGCGAGCTGGGCCCCGCCGAGCGGATTGAGGATTTCGCCGTCAGCGATGATTGCTCGAGCGTGGTCTGGACCGCCGCCGGCCTGGGCGTCAGCGCCCCGGGATTCCTCCGGCAGTGGCGGGCAGCCGATGGCCGGGTCCGCGATCTCGTATTGCCGGTTCTTGATCCCAGCGGCGACGGAAAGCCCGATCGCCAGGCCCGCTATCAGGCCCTGGGCATGGCCGGCGACGGCCGCTCGATCGCGGTCAGCCTGCTTTACGATTCGGGTTTCGGGCTGGTCACCGAGGGGGTGATGTACAACATCACCACCGGCGTCGAATCATCCCTGCCGTTCGTCTTCCAGGACATTGCGTTGTCCCAGTCGGGCGGCGTCATGGCGTTCACCGGCCCGGAGGCGCTGGTCGCCGAGGACAACAACGACGAGACCGACGTCTATGTCTATCTGAGCGCGACCCGGTCGGTGGCCCTGGTGAGCGCCGACCGCTCGGGCCGTGCCGGTGCCGGCAGCTCCGGTATGCCGTCCATTTCGGACGACGGCCGCCTGATTCTGTTCGAGAGCGAAGCGCCCGACCTCGTCGCCGAAGACAGCGATGGCTGGTCGGACGTCTTTCTCTACGACCGGCAGTCTGACTCGATGACGCTCGTCAGTGTCGGCTCCGTCCGCGATGACAGCCTGGCGGGCAGCCTCTCGGGTGACGGATCCGTCGCGGCGTTCGTGAGCTTCGACGACCGCCTGGTCACCGGGGACACCAACGGGGTCAGCGACGTCTTCGTCTGGCGAGACGCCTCCGGGACGGTGACCCGCGCCAGCATGTCGGCTGCTGGCCTGCAGGCCGAGGGCGCCAGCGCGGCACCGTCTCTGGATCGGAGCGGCGACCTGCTGGCCTTCGAAAGCGAGGCAGCTAACCTGGTGGACGCGGACACGGGCGACTTTCGGGACGTATTTCTCTCGACGCTGTCGCTGCCTTATCTGCCATCGAATGCAGGAGCTTCTGACGGCACCTTGCCCGATCGCGTTCGCGTGAGCTGGCAGCCCGGCCCGGATGCCACGGCGTACCGTGTCGAGCGCCGTCTCACCGAGGGCTGGGAGAGTCTGGGTACCGCGAGCGGCTCGAGCCTGGAGGATGAGGACCTGCCGGTGAGTTCCCTGGCGAGCTATCGCATTGTTCCGCTGAATGCGGCGGGAGAGGGAGGCGCCACGGCCCCGGTCAGTGGCTACGCGGGGCCGCCGCCCGCGCCCCAGGGGGTGGCCGCCAGTGACGGGCAGCACCCGTTCGTGCGGATATTCTGGAACCCGGTCAGCGGCAGCGACGCCTATGCCGTCTACCGGGCGCCTGCAACAGGTGGGGGCGCCACCCTGGTGGGAACCACTTCTGCGAGCGAACTCGACGACCTGGCGGCGGCGCCGGGAACGGTCTTTCGATACACGGTGCGCTCGCGCAATGGCTTTGGTCTCGGGCCGGCAGGGTCCGGCGATCTCGGCCTTGCGGGAACGGACGCCGACGGTGACGGTCTGGCCGATGGTGTCGATCCGGACGCTGACAATGACGGCATGGCGGACTCCTGGGAGCGCCGCTTCGGCCTCTCCCCCGACAGTAGCGCGGATGCTTCCGGCGATCTGGACGGGGACGGTCTGGCGAATCGGGATGAGTTTCAGGCCGGCGGGCATCCGCAGCTCGCCGATACCGATCGGGACGGGGCAACCGACGCGGCTGACGCGTCGGTCGCGGATGCGAATCAGGATGGCATCGCAGAACCCTGGACGCCCCTTTTCCTGGCCGCCGGGCCCCGACTGACGTCGGGTGCGGGTGGTTCTCCATCCGGCGCGGGCCCGAGCGTCAGCGGCGACGGCCGGCTGGTTGTTTTCGACAGTAATGCGGGCGACCTCATTGCGGGGGACAACAACGGTGTGTCCGACATTTTCATGGTCGATCGGGAGGCCGGAGTAATCCGTCGATTGAGCGCAACCGAGCGGGGTCAGGGCGGCGACGGCGGGAGTTTCCAGCCAAGCGTTTCCTTCGACGGTGGCACCGTCGTGTTTCTCAGCACCGCATCGAACCTGGATCCCGCCTCGGCGGCCGGGCCGGGGCCGGGTCGGGTCAATGTGTTTATCGCATCCCCCGCCAGCGGGGCCATACAGCGGGTCACTGCACTGGACTCATTCGACGCCGCGGACCCATCACTGTCCCAGGACGGCTCCATCGTTGTGTTCCGCACGGTCGAGTCGCTGGTCGGAGCGGACACGAACGGTGTTTCGGATGTCTATTCGTGGCAGCGGGCGAACGGCCGGGTGCAGCGAATCAGCGTCTCCGAGTCGGGCGGGCAGGGCAGCGCGGGGAGTTTCGATCCGGTGGTCAGCGCGAGCGGCCGACACGTCGCGTTTCGCAGCAGTCACGGATTCGCACCCGGGGCACCTTCGGGAATATCCCACGTCTACGTCAAAGACCTGCAGACGGGCGCCGTCGACTGGGTCAGTCGGCAACCGGGCGGCGACGGCGGCAACGGCCCGAGCCTCGACCCGAGCCTTTCGGCAGATGGATCCATCGTGGCATTTGCATCGGACGCCACCAATCTTGCCGCATCCGACACGAACAGGGTGACGGACGTGTTCGTCGTGAACCGGACCGCGGGTCGCCTGACGTCGCCGAGCCTCGATGGGGGCCTGTCCGGGGGGGCGGGCTCTCCGTCCGTTTCAGCCGACGGACTGGCGGTGGCTTTTCACGGGCGGGCCAGCCCCGGCACCAATGCGGTAACCCAGGTGTTCGTGTCAGTGTCGGGCGGGGACCCGGTTCTGGTCAGCGCCGGTTCCGACGGGCAGCCAGGCGATGCTGCCAGCGTGAGACCGGCACTTGCGGCGGCGGGGCGGACCGTCGCGTTCCGCAGCCTCGCGGACAATCTCGCGCCGGATGACGTCCAGGGCACGAGCGACATTTTTGCCGTGGAAACCGGACCGGTTGCCACCAGCCTTTCCGCCACCGCTTCCGGCGACACGATTCGCCTGTCGTGGCAGGCGAGCGGGCCCGCGGAGGGCTGGGATGTCTACCGGTCCTTGCTCCCCGGCGGCCCCTATGCGTGGCTTGGAACGACGACGGCACGGACGTTTGATGACAGCTCGGCTGGCGGTAGCGGCGAAGTCTGGTACTGGGTCTCCGGCGTATCGGCCCGCGGGGTCTCCAATGCCATGGATGGGCTGGCGGTTACCGTGCCGGGCGCGGACCCGACCGATACGGACGGTGACGGGCTTTCCGACACCAGGGAAGCCGCACTGGGCACCGACCCCCGCGACCCCGATTCAGACGACGACGGAATGGCCGACGGCTGGGAAGTGGAGTACGGCCTGGATCCGCTGGATCCCGCGGACGCGCTGTCTGACCCGGATGCCGACGGTCTCGGCAACCGCGAGGAATTCGCGGCGGGAACGGATCCCGGAAATCCGGACTCCGATGGCGACGGGGTCGTCGACGGGGAAGACGATCTGCCGCTGGATCCTTCGGAATCCGTCGACACGGATGGCGACGGGGTCGGTAACGGCCGGGACAGCGACGACGACGGGGACGGTGTCGCCGACGGCAGCGACAATTGCCCGCTGGATGCCAATCCTGACCAGAAGGACATCGACGGTGACGGCCCGGGTGACCGATGTGACGACCGGGCGGGGCCCCGGGTCAATCTTCTCTTGCGCCGATCCACGGACAGCCGCTGGACTCAGTACACCCTGGTGGGCCCCAAAGTGACCGGCGCAGGCCTGCTGGAGCTGACTCGCAGTTTCGACTACCAGCCTGTCTCCCGGGGCGATTTCGACGGCGACGGCATGGACGACCTTCTGGTTCGCGATGTCACCGGCAACAAGGGCGGACGCTGGGCGTTGTGGACGCTTGTTGATCAGTCGGTGACGAGCGCAAGCGCGGCAAAGCTCACGCCAAACCTCGACTACGCGGTGATCTCCACCGACGATTTCGACGGGGACGGCAAGGCGGACGTACTCACACGCTCCAACGTTACGGGTCGCTGGTCGATGTTTCTGATGGATGGCAGCCGGGTCAAGGCGGCCCGTGAACTTGCCGCGCTGCCCAGGGATCTCTCCCTCCAGCCGGTCGCCACAACGGACTTCAACGCCGATGGCCGGTCCGACCTGCTGTTGCGACGTCCCGACGGTACCTGGACCATGCACCTGATCGACGGGCTCACCGTTCTGGAGAGCGGGGTACCGGGGTTCACGACGGCCACGTATTTTTCGGTCGAGGCGGTAGCCGACTTCAACGGCGATGGCACAGGCGACGTTCTGCTGCGCCGTCCGAACGGCAACTGGTTCATGTATCTCATGGACGGCCTGCGAGTCACGGACCTCGGCAAACCGCCCATTACGAAGAACACGGCCTGGCTGCTGGTGGCGGCGGATGACTTCGATGGGGACGGGCGCGCCGATGTGCTCATTCGCAACCGCAATGATGGGCGCTGGTCCATGTCCCTCATGAACGGCCGCCGCGTCCGCACGGGTGGTCTTGTTCCGATGTCCAGAAATCTGCAGCTGCAGGTGCTTGCGACCGGCGACTTCGATGCTGACGGACGCGCCGATGTGTTGCTCAGAAACGTGTCCTCCAGCTATCAGGGCATACGCTGGGTGCTATATACGCTGGACGGCCTGACGATCCTCGACGCCGCCCAGCCCGGGGTGACAAAAAATCCGGATTGGAAGCCCGTGGTGGAGTAGCTGCTCCCGCACTGCCCTGTTATCCGTACCCCGGGCGCGTTATAACCACGCCTGAAATAGCAACGGCGCATCAGTCCTTGAAGATCCTCGGAGTTTCCGCGTTCTATCACGACAGCGCAGCGGCCTTCGTTCAGGACGGAGCGCTCGTCGCGGCCGCCCAGCAAGAGCGATTCTCAAGGGCCAAGCATGACTTCGGGTTTCCGTCCGATGCGATACGTTATTGCCTGAAGGCGGCCGATACGGAGCTGGCGGCGCTGGACGCGGTTGTGTTCTACGACAAGCCCCTGCTCAAGTTCGAACGCCTTCTTGAAACCTACCTGGCGTTTGCGCCGCGCGGCCTTAAGTCTTTCATCACCGCGATGCCGGTGTGGCTTAAGGAAAAGCTTTATCTCAAATCGCTGCTGAAGACCGAGCTGGGGGAGCTGTCCGGCCTCGGCTCAAACGAATTGCCCAGGCTCCTGTTTACCGAGCATCACGAGGCACATGCCGCCTCGGCCTTTTTTCCCAGCCCATTCCACGAGGCGGCGGTTCTCTGTCTCGACGGCGTCGGCGAGTGGGCGACGGTGTCGGCATGGAAGGGGGAGGGGAATGCCCTTGAATCTCTCTGGCAGCTGGACTTCCCTCACTCGCTGGGGCTGCTGTACTCGGCCTTTACCTACTTCTGCGGCTTCCGGGTGAACTCCGGTGAGTACAAGCTGATGGGTCTCGCACCGTACGGCAGACCAGTCTATCGGGACCGCATTCTCGAGCACCTGATCGACCTCAAGGCCGACGGCAGCTTTCGCCTGGACCTGGACTACTTCGATTTCTGTACGGGCCTGAGAATGACCGGGCGACGCTTCGAGGAACTCTTCGGTGGCCCGGCGCGGGTGCCGGAATCGGCCATCAGTCAGCGGGAGATGGATCTTGCTGCCTCGATCCAGTCGGTGACCGAGGAGATTGTCCTGCGGCTGGCGGCTACGGTGCGACAAGAGACGGGCGCATCCCATCTCTGCCTGGCGGGCGGTGTGGCGCTCAACTGCGTCGCGAATGGCCGGATCCTTCGGGAAGGGCCCTTCGACAGGATCTGGGTTCAGCCGGCCGCCGGTGACGCCGGGGGGGCAGTGGGTGCGGCGCTGGCGGCCAGTCACGGCTATTTTGGCCAACGTCGTCTTGGCGCATCGGTCCAGGGATCAGGGCATGAATCTCATCCATCCGGCGATGGCATGAATGGCTGCCGGCTCGGCCCGCGCTTCGAGGACCGTGAGATCCGGACAACCCTGGACGGTTTCGGCGCCGTTTACGAGGAAGTGGCGGAGGCAGAGCTGACCCACCGGACGGCGGCGCTGCTCGAGGAAGGCAAGGTGGTGGGCTGGTTCCAGGGTCGGATGGAGTTCGGGCCCCGTGCGCTTGGCTGCCGATCGATTCTGGGGGATGCGCGTGACCCGGAAATGCAGCGGCGGATGAATCTGAAGATCAAGTTCCGCGAGTCGTTCCGGCCCTTTGCCCCGGCGGTCCTCGAGGAGCGCGTTGCCGAGTGGTTCGAACTGGATCACGGCAGTCCGTACATGCTGATCGTCGCCCCCGTCAGCGAAGATCGACGTTGTGATCCCGGGTCCGAGCCGGACGGTCTGGACGCGGTTCGCTCCGAGGTGCCCGCCGTCACGCACGTGGACTATTCGGCTCGCGTACAGACCGTTGGACATAGCGCGCAGCCGCGTTTTCGAGCGCTGTTGCGCGCCTTCGAAGAACGAACCGGCGTGCCGTTGCTGATCAACACGTCGTTCAATGTCCGCGGCGAACCTATTGTCTGCTCGCCCGCGGACGCCTACCGGTGTTTCATGCGTACCGGGATGGATGCGCTGGTCATGGGCAACTGTGTGCTGCTAAAGACAGCTCAGCCTGCCTGGCGTGAGGATTCGGGCTGGCGGGACCGGCTGGAACTGGACTGATGCCACGCAGTCTGCAGGAGCCGACCACCCGTGATCTCAGGCAGTTCGCCCTGATCCTGGGGCTGGGCCTGCCGCTATTGTTCGGGCTGGTTTTTCCGCTGGCCGGAGGCGGCAACGTTCCCCTGTGGCCGTGGCTTGTCGGGGCCGCCTTTCTGGTATGGGGATTCACAGCGCCGGCGAGCCTCAAACCCGTCTTTCTGGCCTGGCTCCGCCTGGCTCATGCGATCGGCCGCGTCGTCACGCCGGTAATACTGAGCGTCACCTGGCTCGTGGCGGTGGTGCCCACGGGCCTGATCATGCGGCTGGTGGGAAACGACCCCATGCGCCGGAAGTGGGATCCGGAGTCGAGCAGCTATCTGCGCCGGTCGGAGCAGCGGCCGAAGTCCCACATGGAGCGTCCGTTTTGAGCTGACGCTGGAGCCATTGCGTTTGTTGCGCGCCAGGGGGAATCGGTAGCAGGCGGGTATTCGAGAAAGGAAGCCCGTCTCCGGCAGCGGCGGAATGCTTGCCGGTACGCTGCATGAGCGAATCCGATTTCCGGTCGGCCTTCTGACCAACGAAGCGCGAAATGCGCGAGCACCAGCCGGCGAGACGTTTCTGCCGGTGTTCATCGGGCCAGGCGCCACGTCCCCGCGGGTTATGGATTACGCGAGCCGAAAATGGCCCCGGATCAAAGCCGTCCTAGGCCGTACGCGGCTCCAGAACCAGGGTTGCCCTGCGTCGGCGAGGGGCCGTTATGACCTCTCTAACTGACGGATTTTCCGGAATTTTCGGCTCGGACCAGCGGCGCAGTTTTAGCACCGCCGAGCGTTTCGCCCCGGGCGTGCCCAAGCGCCCGTGTGCGTCTCTTCTTGACTCGTCCATGACACCCCAGATCTTCTTATAAGGTTCTTCTTGTATATAGCCCCAAAGCCCAACTGTACTGACGACTTGACGTAATGCAAGAGTTCCCGCGCGGAAACGTGAGGGCGATCACTTTCCCGAGGGAAACAGCAAAGTCTTGGCTCGGCGCGAGGGCTGGGCTAGCCTTGGCATCCGGCCGGAGACCGATCCCGGCAAAACTTCACAGACATGGCGCACTTGCGTCCAGATGAGGGATGACGAACATGGCGAAACTCGTTGAAATCGAGGGCATAGGTGAGAAGTACTCGGCACAGCTGGAGTCAGCCGGGGTCTCGACACAGGCTCAGCTTCTGGAGGCCGGAAAAGACCCGAAGGGCAGAAAGTCCCTGGCCGAAGCCAGCGGCCTGACGGAGAAACTGATCCTGAAGTGGGTCAATCGTGCCGACCTCGCCCGGGTCAAGGGCATCGGCGAAGAGTACGCGGACCTGCTCGAATGCTCCGGCGTGGATACGGTCCCGGATCTGGCGACCCGTAATGCCGCGAATCTCCACGCGAAGATGACCGAGGTGAATGCGGAGAAGAAGCTGGTACGTGCTCTGCCCACCGGAGAGCAGGTAGAAAAATGGGTTGAACAGGCCAAAACGATGGATCGGGCGGTACACTACTAGGTTAGGTACCGCGTCGGTTCGGTAAACGCGGCGAGGCCTGGTGACAGGCCTCGTTTTTTTTGATCCCTGGCGACGGGTGGGGTTTGCCAGCCCCCCGGACCCTTCGATTGACGGCCGCCTGCTTTTTCCAAACAAGGACTGCCAAGACATGTGGGCACGACTCCGCAAGCTCATCCCCCTTCATCGCAAGGCACCGCCGATCGTCAATGCGGTCATTGCTGATTCGCTCACCTATCTCGATGCCGGGGCCCTGACCGATCTGTTCGAGATCGCCCGAGCTGCCGAGGAGGCCAACAGGCCGGGCCTGATTGTCGAGGCGGGGTGTGCTCTTGGCGGATCCGCGATCGTCCTCGCGGCAGCGAAGGCGCCTGGCCGCCCCATGCGCGTTTATGACGTCTTCGGGATGATTCCGCCGCCCTCGGAGGCGGACGAGCAGGATGTGCACGAACGCTACGAGGTGATCCAGAGCGGTCGCTCAGAGGGCCTGGGCGGCGACCGTTACTACGGGTACGAGGAGGACCTGGTGGCAAAGGTGGCCGGGAACTTCGCTGCCCATGGAGTACCGCTGGAAAACAACGCCGTGGAACTCGTGCAGGGACTCTTCCAGGACACGATGGTTCTGGAGGAGCCCGTGTGTATCGCCCACGTGGACGGGGACTGGTACGACTCTGTCGCGACCTGCCTGGCACGGGTCCATCCGGTGCTGGTTCCCGGGGGTGTGATGGTCATCGATGACTACCATGCCTGGTCAGGCGCGCGAAAGGCGGTGGACGAGTTTCTCGCTCACCACCCGGGAGAATATGACCTCGTTCGTAAAGAGCGGCTGCACCTGGTCAGAAAGTGATGGCTGTAGAACGTCCCGTCAGCTTGGAGACAAGGCCGCGGACCACGCGAGAGGACCTGCGCGCCCTGATTCACGAAGAGCTGGCTCACCTGATCGAGGGAAGCTGCTGTCTGCTGGATGTGCCCGGGCATCGCAACATCGGCGACCTGTTGATCTGGCGCGGAGAGATGGACTTTCTCTCCAGTATCGGCAAGAAGCCCGGCTACGTGTCCGCCACGGGCAGCTGCGACGAGCGGCGGGTTGCCGGCTATGACACGATTCTCCTTCACGGCGGCGGGAACTTCGGAGACCTCTGGCACAGGCACCAGTTGTTCCGGGAGTCGATTGTCAGTCGGTTCAGGGACCGGCGGGTCATCCTCTTTCCGCAGACCGTGCATTTTCATAACCCGGACAATCTGGAGAGCGCCCGGCGAAGTTTCGGTACGCATCCGGATCTTTATCTGTGCGCCCGGGACGCGGTCAGCCAGGCGTTTCTCGAGAGGCACTTTCCGGACAACGAAGTCCGGCTCCTTCCGGACATGGCGTTCTGCATCGATGGCCTGGATCGGCGATTGGCCGTTCCCCGCCGCGATCAGTGGCTGCTTCTGGAGCGCATCGACCAGGAGTCCGCCGGACGGTCCTGGCCGCTGGATCCGGAGCGATTCGAGGTCCGCGACTGGCCGACCCTGTCGGCGCCCCTGCACCAGCGTATCGAGCGCAGGCTGCTGACCGACGCCCATCGCGCCGCTCATCGGCTTCGCCTGAGGCTGCCGCCCGGCAAAGGTAGTACCGACGGATTCAGCCAGCATCTGACCGAGAAGGCTATCCGGATCGGGGCCGAGTTCGTATCGGCCTATGAACTCGTCGTGTCGACCCGGCTGCATGGCCACATTCTGTGCCTGCTACTCGGGATCCCCAACGTGCTGGTCGATAACTCCTACGGCAAGAATCGGACGTTCTTCGACGCCTGGACCTGTGACTTTCCGGGTACCGGGTTCGCCAGCGACATTGCCGGACTTCGCAAGGCGACTCAGGCCATGGGCTTTCTTCCCGCGGGCGGCTGACGGCGGCAGCCAGGGTTTGCGTCTTTACTGATTCTTCAGGTTCCGCCTCATTGGCGGGAATGGACTTCCGTCAGCCACTCCGCGGGGCCGGAGGGGGGAGTCATGACGCGGAACCGATCCACGTGCCTTTTGCTTCTTGCGGCGTTCGCGGCATTGCTCGCGGGCCCCGGCTATCCGTGAATACCGCCTGGCGATTTGAGACAGCGTCGGATTTCGACGGCGACGGAGCCGATGAGGTCCTCATCCGGAATCGCGATGACGGTCGCTGGTCCCTGAGCCTGATGGCGGGCGTGCAGCCGAAGGCCGCAGGGCTCCTGGATCTGTTCAGCAATCGTCAGCTGGTCCTTGAGGAAACCGCGGACTACAACGGCGACGGCAGGCAGAATATCCTGCTTCGGCACGTTTCGGCGAATTGCGAGGTGATCCGCTGGGTGCTGTAACAGCCTGACAGGCTGAACGTGCTCGAGGCTCGGCAGCCCGACATCACCATGAACCCGGGCTGGAACCCCGTGACCGAGTGATCGGTCCCGATCCGGGAAGCCGGGCGTGCAATGGAACAGCAGACCTCTCCCTCGGGGGAGGGAGACGCAACACAAGCCATTCGCTGACTCGGGACGGAAGTGGTGGGCGCGGCTGGGATTGAACCAGCGACCCCCGCCGTGTGAAGGCGGTGCTCTCCCGCTGAGCTACGCGCCCGTCCCGTAGAGAAGACCGGCAATTCTAGTGCCGGCCCGCAGGGCCGTCAATCAGCCTGCGCTTTCAGGCTCAGGTAACGGATGAGGAACGATCCGGACGCGGAAAGGCCGTCGAAGTCCCTGGCGACGACTTCTATTTCGGTTTCGGCATGGTCGGCCGAGGGGACCGTACCCCGGAACGTGCGGGTGTTGGCGTGGAAGGTGATCCAGGCGGGCAGGGGCTCGCCGCCCGGAAGCTGTGCGGACAGCGTCAATACGTCGCCGGGGTCCGCGTCAACAAACGTGTCCGCCGCCAGCGTGGCCTGAAACGCGCCGTTGGGGCCGGCTTCTATATCCGGAATCGGCCGATTGAGGGTCGGCGCCTGGTTGGCCACGTTCTCCCGGACGAGGCGGCGGTATTCACGGCCGATCATCAGCGCGAGGAAGAAACAGACGACCGCGAGAACCAGATTGACCAGGGCGAACTGGGGAATACTGAGCCCGAGATAGTGTATGCCCACGA